>NZ_JACJRC010000017.1 GCF_014697025.1 Alkalinema sp. FACHB-956
ATCAGCATTGCCTGGAGCGCTTTATTGCAAGGTTAGACCTTGACCCAACTTTGATTAAATCACACCCCAACTACCCTAGCCTGCTCCACTACGGGGCTTTGGCTCCATAAATCTGTCCGGACCATTGATGTATTTCACCCAATATTGAGAAAGGACTATCTCTCTATTTGTTGAAGTCTCGTCTTCGTTTAACCGTAAATTTTACGCTAGTTCGTATCAGATGCTCTATTGATGGATTCAATGGTTGGGTCTCAGCATAGTGAAGTGCAGCGATTGGTTTTTGATGCGATGTGGATAGAAGCCATTTTTCTTTGTAGCCTTTGTAGAGAATTTGGCAAAATTCCTCCAACTCGGTGTCATCCTCAAAGTCATCCCATTTGCATGTAGCTGCTAACTTTACAGCATCATAGGATAAAGGCTCATCTTGTAACCCTAGGAGCACTGGTATGAAGTCGTAGCGCCGTTTGGACATGCATTTTGCCCGTTTGCGCTCCGGTGAACTTTCCCTGGCCCGTTCTGCTTTCTTGGCCTCTAGTGAAAGTCCTTCAAATCTTTCACTATTTGTACGTGGCTTCTTTCCTGCTTTGTAGCAGTTACTGCAGACGCCCTTGGTGAACCCCTCGCCTCCGCAGTTACCAGAAACCATTGAATGAACCCAATATTTGAGGTACAGGTTTTCCCCAAACTCTTTCACTACCATCACCCAGAAAATGAGCAACACAATCAATCGAGGGCAACGATTAATATCACTCAGCATGGCTTTTTTGCCGTTTGCTGAGATGTATATCAAATCGTGAAGGCTATATTTTTGGTACTTTGGATCGCCAGAAGCAGCCCTGTGTATCCGATTATTAATAGTTGATCCACTATTAAGAGTTTTCTCTAGATATGCTACTTGAAACGGACTAAGCCACTCTCCCTTCCAATGCACTTCGATAATTCCATCGTCAGCCAAGCGCCAGTCTTTGTCCTTGATAATCACTGGACATCTCCACTATGTCTAACAACTTTTTCAAATTACCATTATCAGCAAAATTTCTCTGTCGCAGTAATGCCATTTGGTAACGATCGGCCTCCGGGGACAGATCCACCGCCTGGGTTCGATAGGCCATCTTGCGCAAACTCCTGAGCCACTACTCTTAACTTGCTATTATTCTTCCTTTCCCATTCTCAATTTTCAATTCCCCTGGTAAGGTGTTAGGCTATCGTGACCTGGATGGCTGGCGATGAAACGGTGGATCCTACTGATTTGTTTTCTGATGGGCCTCGGCGCAGCGATCGCCTTCCATTGGCCCTCTTCCCTGCTGCATACCCTGGGAATTAGCCCACGGGGTACCTACCAAAGTATCATTCTCGACTTCCGGGAGGATGCTGGCGATGGTGCCATTTTGACCCAGTTGGAAGCGGCTGCCAAACAGTTCAACCTCAATCCGCGCCTGAACAGCGAATTTTCAGAAGCCGATCATATCTACATTGTGCAAGGTGGCAAAAAGCTTCTGAAACAGCTCCGCAAGTCAGAACTCGCCAACTACACCGAAGCGATCGAACCTAACTACCTCTACAGCATCCCAGAAGCCAGCCAAGTCCGACTGCCGTTGCCCGCCGAGAAACCGGAAAAAGGTCGCATTCCGAACGATCCCCTCTATCCCCGCCAGTGGAACCTGCAACGCATCAACGTAGAGGCCGCATGGCAAATTAACAAAGGCAAAGGCACGATCGTCGCTGTCATCGACACCGGCATTAGTCGCGTCTCTGACTTTGCCCAAACCGACTTTCTCTCTGGCTACGACTTCATTAACGACAATACCGACGCCACCGACGACCACGGCCACGGGACCCATCTGGCAGGCACGATCGCCCAATCGACGAACAATGGCTACGGTGCAGCGGGCATTGCCCCTGAAGCCACCCTCCTCCCAATTAAAGTGCTGAGCGTGGGGGGCAGTGGCACCGTAGCCGACATTGCCGAAGCGGTTCGCTTTGCCGCAGACAAGAGCGCCAGTGTGATTAATCTGAGTATGGTCGGGGATGGCGACAGTCGGCTGCTGCAAAAGGCGATCGACTATGCCCATCGCAAAGGAGCCGTGATTATTGCCGCTGCCGGAAATAACAGCCAAGACTATGTTTCGTTCCCAGCCCGTTATCGCCATGTGATTGGGGTCTCCGCACTGGATGCGGCAATGAACCATGCTCCCTACTCCAACTACGGGGCAGGCGTGGATCTGGCCGCGCCCGGTGGCTTCATTCGCGGGGAAGATCCCAGCGGCGGCATTATCCAAAACACCTTCGATCGCCGGATGCAGGTGTCCATTTTTGCTCCCTACCAGGGCACAAGTTTGGCCGCAGCCCATGTCTCCGGCGTAGCGGCGTTACTGCATACCGCTGGCGTCATCGATCCCGATCGCCTCACGACCCTCCTGAGCCGATCGGCCCAGCCCCTGCCCAGTGATCCCAAAAATTACTACGGAGCCGGTAAGTTAGACGCCGTCGCTGCCCTCAAACTGGCGCAGTCCAATGTTGTCCCTGAAGCCAATGTGTTCGATCGCTGGCGAGATCAGGGTCGGATTCCAGCCCAATTCTGGTTGGATGAAAAAACCATTGCCATCCCACCGAAATTGACTATGTTGGGTCTTGCGATCGGTTTGACCCTGTGGCTCGGCCATTGGCGATCGAGAAGTTTCCATTGGGGGTTGCTGCCTGGGTTGTTCTTTGGGAGTTGTGGACTGTTTCTGCTGCGGAATGTGTACGTGTTTGATTGGGCTCAACTGCCACTGCGCATTCTGGGCAGTTCGGTCTCGGAATGGGGCACCCTGCTCCAAGATGCCCTCGTGCTCAATCCCCTCACCGCGAGTTGCCTTGTTCCAGCGATCGTCACGCTGATCAGCACAAGATTTCGCCCAGATCCCATCCCTGCCTCGGCGATCGTGTCTCCTCCAGAGTCTATCCCTGGGCAACCCAGCAACGCAGGCTCGGGCTGGCGGAATTTAGGAATTGGCATCAGTCTTGGTATGACCGCAGCCCTGTTGGTCAATGCAGTGGTGGCTCCAGACCTCATGGGCCTGTCCGATCGTCTGCTAGCCCAGGGGTACTTAGTGGTCAATGCGCTTCTGTGCTACAACTTGGCTCGCTTTCTGCAATTGCCCTGGGATCAGTTTGTCCAGGAATTAGACCCTCGGGTTAGCCTCCAGCGGCGCTGGCAGCGCGTTCGCGAACTATGGGCTCCCATCCAAGGGTTCTTCCGGTTCCGCCGATCTAGCGATCGACCCTCCAGCGATCGACGCAGACAGCTCCTGCCAAAAAGCAACCGTGAAACCAGTGCCCGCGCAAAAGCGACTCGTGACAAGAATGCCCGTGACAAGAACGCCCGTGACAAGAACGCCCGTGAAAAAGCCCTCGCAAAACCCAAACCTCCCCGCAAAAATTAGGCGGAACTAGATTGGGATGTGCTCGAGGGCCGTGATTGAGAGCCGTGATTTACCGTAATAGGTTCAAAATCATTGACTCAAAAATTATCAACTCAAAAATCATTAACTCAAAATGTTCTAGGAATTGGTTTCGGCATTCGCGCCATCCGCATCGATCGCTAGAATGGCCTGGAGCCGACTGCGAAATTCCCCCTTGGGATGGCCCCCTTTAACCTCTCCCAGAATTTGAAATTCGCCCTCAGGCGCGTCACACACCAGATAAGTAGGCCAACCCATCTCCGACTTATCGGGATATTGGGCTAGCAATACCTTGCGATATTTCCGATAGGTGGCCGTGTCCTGCATTTTGACATCGATAAACCGGAGTCCCAGTTCTTCGGCAACTTTCTGGTCGTAAAAGGCCATTTTGTGACAAATGCCGCAATCTTCCGAAGAAAACTTAATGACGGCTCGATCGTCAGCCATAACTTTATCTCCCATCACACTGCCATCGATACTACCGCAGATTCTCCGAGGGGTTATACCGTCTGAAAAAACGTTTTACACAACGATTCAGATTGCGTTATCGCAACCAGTTACCGTAATCAGCTATCCCAGCCAGTTATCGCAAAAACGGTGGACGGCGCAGATCCAGCGGTTTAGCTTTGACAATTTCGCTCATAAATCGGCGCAGGGCTTGCTCACGGTTTTTCATGAATTCTGACCAAAAACCGGGCTGAAATTCATCCATCGTCTTAGCTAAGGCCCAAACATCCACGGCCAAGATGTTATAGAGCGTTTCATCCTCACGCCGTAGGGAGTCAATCTGTTCTAAAACGTCATCATCATCAGTGGGTCGGCGACGATCGTGATTAAATAACATATCTCAAGCTCCAATGTGATGGCTTTGGATGAAAGACTCTGGTGATGAATGGGTTACAGATGAATTGATTACAAAGGACAGGCTCTCTAAACAATCGCCAATCCTCTGACAACCCAGCACAGATTCAAAAAATCAGAGTTGGGAACACGATCGATGCAAAGAATCTGAAAATTGTCCTGAAACAAACTAAAAATAGGGGTTTCAAGCCAGATAACGATCGTATTCTCTCATATTCTTCAATGACAGATTCAATGGCAAGTTGCTTCGATCCGTCTATTTTGCGGATCAGAGTCAGCGGATCAGAGTCATATAGACCAGAACGATGGTTAGCCATACCCCTGATTTTCAGCACCTATGCAAATTGCTGGAGATGCCAATGGCGAGGGATCCCGTTGAAGGAACCCGATCGTGCTGTTACATCGTGCTGTTATAGCGGGCTAAATTTGCAATGTCACGGTTATCAATCCCCCAGATAGACCGATCCCACAGATAATAGTAGAAGCGTGATACTACATTGATAGCTCTACTTACTATGTTTCGGCAAGTTCCCCTAGCCCTTCTGTTATTGGTAATCGGTGGTTTGCTCACCGTTGTTGGATTTTATGCCTATGCAACCGATAACGCCACCCTGAATTTGGCTGGCTTTTTCTATGGTATTCCAGGGCTGTTAGGGGGATTAGCGCTCAAAGCTGCGGAGCTAAAGCCCGTCCCCTTGACTCAACCGACTGTCGCGGATGTATTGCGCCTACGCAAACAACAAGCAACCCCGACGCAATCCACCATCCTGAAAGATGTGACTCGGTATCGCTACGGGCAAAAAGCCCATTTGGATAGCTCGTTGACCTACCTTGGGCTGAGCCCGACGGATGAAGAGCGTCCAGTGCTGACGGGAATTAACGAAACCGTTGTAGAAGGGGCCTATGCCCTAGGGCTGGAATTTGATTCCCCGATGGTGCCCTTGGCCACCTGGCAGGAGAAACAGGACAAAATGACCGCGTATTTTGGCCCAGGCATCCGCGTACATCTGGAAAACCCTTCGGAGAATAAGGTGCTGCTTTCTCTGATTGCGGTTCCTGGATAATGCGATAGCAGCTGTCGCGGTTTTACGCCGGCCAATGATCCCCAACCGATCGCGGCACTCGACGATCGCGTTACTTCTCTAACCGAATCGCGTACCACTGCAAATACTCTCCGGGTTCAGGCTTCAGTTCGCAGACGTTGTCCAGCAAGTATTGGGCTTGATCGTCGATCGAAGCGATGGCTTGTACATCTGGATCCAAAACATCGGGATAGGTTTGGATCACCTGTTTCAGTTTTTCTTTCATGTCTACGGCAGTCAAAAATTGTTCTGGCTGATTGGTTTCCAGCACAACATAGTGATCCTGCTGGTACATCAAAGATTGAGACATGGTTATTAGGTTGCGTAGGGACTAACAAGACCTTAACGCAAAACGAAAACTGAACCTGTAATCTGAAGCTGCAATCTGAACCTGTAGTGGATCAAGTGGCGGCGCAAAAGGCTGATCCCAAGCTGATCACAATGATGACGGAGCGGAGATCGCGACCGTGATCGGGCCTCCCAGAGCTTGTACTTGTAGCAAAATTTTCCGCGATCGTGCTTTTTAGAAAAACTCAGCTATAATGAGAGACTGTGATTATTTTCGAGTAACAAGGAAGTTCCATGTCGCGTTATCGTGGGCCACGTTTAAGAATTGCACGCCGTTTGGGTGAGCTACCCGGCTTGACCCGTAAACAAGCTCGTCGGGCTTACCCACCCGGTCAGCATGGTCAGGCGCGTAAGAAAAAGTCTGAATATGCGATTCGTCTGGAAGAAAAGCAAAAGCTGCGTTTTAACTACGGTTTGAGCGAAAAGCAATTGCGTCGTTACGTCCAAAAGGCTCGTCGTGCAGCGGGTTCGACCGGTTTGGTGCTGCTGCAACTGCTGGAAATGCGTCTGGACAACACCGTGTTCCGGATGGGCATGGCTCCGACGATTCCAGGGGCACGCCAATTGGTGAACCATGGTCACGTGACTGTGAATGGCAAAGTGGTGGACATCGCTTCCTACCAATGCCGTCCCGGTGAGGTGATTGCGGTACGTGACAGAGCTGCTTCCCGGAAGTTGGTGGAAGCAAACCTGCAATATCCTGGTCTTGCTAACCTTCCCAGCCACCTGGAGTTTGATAAGAACAAACTGACCGGTAAGGTGAATGGGGTGATTGAGCGGGAGTGGGTTGCACTACAAGTCAATGAACTCCTGGTGGTTGAGTACTACTCTCGACTGGTCTAAAATTTCACGTTTTATCGAGAACTTTCCGCGGCAAAAAACTCGAAGATTGTTTCCACCTCTTGGTCCGTCAGCCAAGGGGTTTTTTGCATCTTTTTAGCCCACATTGTGCACTTTAAACTGTCACCTTGAGCATTAAAGACCCTCAAGACAACAAGTCTAGCTGTAGCCAATTTGATTAGGACGCGGCTTGATTGAGAACAGCTTCCATCGCCTCGTGCAAAGTCAGCTCCCGACTCTAACTGGCGACGAATCCAACTTTTCAACCAAGCCCAACACTTTTCAATGCGATTCAAATCTAGCGACTAGGGCGGCAAATGTTTGAGGGGGGCGACGACCTGCGCGCCTGCTACCCCAATAATTAATTGGGCAATGCGCCCCCCATGATAATAAGAACGTTCAGTGTAAGTGCTGTTTGGCAAAGCGATACCAATGATCGATCTCAAAGCAACGCAAGTAGTGCTGCCAAATCATCGCCAGGGCCGGGATCTCCAGTCCACCCCGAATTAACCACAAGGGTTTGAGAGGGCATCGTTGAACGGCTCCGTGTGTTAACTGAACTCATCGAAAATCCTCATCTCACCCAGAAAAATGATGAGAAAGTTCGCAAGGTTGCTAAACAAAAACGGCGCAAACGTGCCCCTAAAAAAGGAGTCAGAGCGTCACGCCGTTGGAAGAAAGTCAACAAGCGAGAATCTAATCTAAAGGCTAAAGTTATACGTCAGCGCAAAGACTGGCAACACAAGGTTACTTCAGATATTGCAAGTCGTTATGACATCGGAGTAACTGAAAAGCTGAATACGAAAGGGATGACTCGCAAAGCGAAAAAAGGAAGTTAGCGTAAAGCTCAGAAAGCAGGTCTAAACCGCTCCATTCTCTCCGTTGGATTCGGGACTCTGAACAAGATGATCTCGTACAAAGAAACAAAAATCCTCTGCTATGGCGGAAACTGGGGGCTTAGAAACCCCATCCACCTATGGAGTGGGGTAGTTCATTAGCTCCAGTTGTATTTTTCCGAATATTACGTAGCTTGTCTAATGCTCTTTTTGCTTCATCACTAAATCCAGTGGGCGGTCGATATTGTGCTCTGTTATGAACAAGAACCCCCAGGTGAGAGACTGCATTGCAATCTTCCACCACGAAGTTGTAGACGATCGACTCTTGAGGCTAGCGATCGAACCTCTGCACAACTGAGATTGACCTGTCTTTGAAGAGGAACACGAGATCGCCTGCTGCTGCATCTCCTAGTCCCAGACAATGTCCTTTCTGAAGCAAGTTACTAAATCTGTAACCAGACTTCCTGGCCAGAAAATTGTGACTACAATGTTTGACTACAATGGCAGCATCCCTGGCGATCGAGATCCGTAGTTTTAATCCTCAGTCTACCCAAACCCGCAAGGTTACAAATATTTATCATGGGAGATTGCTGAATCGAGGATAGTTACATTGCAGTTACATGCAGTTACATTGCAGTCACATTGCATAAGTCATCCGGTGCAGAGATATAGGGATTACGAGATGCGAACCATGCCCAGGGTTGCCTTCGCTGAATTTGTACCACTGGATGGGTACTCTTGGGTGAGTACTCGTGGATTGTTTTGATTTGTTGTTGTGAGGAGAATTCGTGATGTTCCTGAAACTCAATCTATTGCATCGAGTGAGTGCGATCGTGTTGGCAACCCTACTTCCTGCATTATCGATCGCGCCTGCCTACGCCGATCTTCGTCCTGAACCTCCTCGCGGCATTTGTACCAACATCGAACCCCTCACCCAAACCGATGCCAACGTACAAGCCCTGCGGCGACTGGCCCAACGCTATGGGATTGCAGCACCTATGCTCCAATCCAAAACCCTAGAGCGCATTGAATTTGGGCAAGAACTGGGACGTATCGTTAACGAACTCTTTCAAAAATCCCTGAACGGTTCCATTGCCGTTACCAGTACAGACATCACCACGATCGATCAACTCCAGCAAGCCTTTGGCCGCGAATTACAAGCTGCCGGTCGCTATCCGATCGAAGCACGATTTTTCCGGGCTCCCACGGCCCAGGAAGTCGCCCAGTTGCGATCGTTACTGCAAAAATACGCGCCTCAAACCCCGGAAGCTGCGCTCCCCAACAGCCCCACCCGCCCGGTTTTTGCGAAAGCTTTAGGAGATTTTCTGACCCAGTTGTATAAGAAACTGGCCGCGGATAAGAAAGCGACCCGCCCCAGCAATCCAGACCTAGCCATTATTCAACAACTGGAAAGTAACTATTCCCCCGAATTGGCCCAGCAACCTAACCAGGATGAACGTCTAGAGGCCAGAGTCGCCACCCTCCAGTCCCAGCAATTTTCCACAACAACCAAGCTTTCTGGGGAAGTTCTGTTTGCTGGCAAGGATCAACTGCATACTCGATTGAATGGCGGTATGGCCAACGTCCGCGTGCGACCGGGGAGCGCCACTGCCTCAAAACCCAACGCCCCAAAACTGAGTGCACCTCAAACCGTTCTTGCGCCTTTGTCCGCCCCACCCCCTACGGGAATGCCTGCCCCAGAACCCGGTCGCTTTAGCGATCGCGATCGCATTCATAAACCGGGAACGGGTAATACGGAAAACTACAACCCGATCGAAGAAAATCCCTTCCAACGGTCGATCACAGCCCCCCTGTCCACCTTCTCCATTGATGTAGATACGGCATCCTACAGTAATACCCGCCGCTTTATTGCCAGTGGTCAGGTGCCTCCCAAGGATGCGGTGCGAATTGAGGAATTGATTAACTATTTCCCTTACCGCTACCCGCAACCAGAGGGCAATCGTCCTTTTTCCGTCACAACAGAGGTCAGTCAAGCCCCCTGGAATCCCAAGCATCAACTGGTGCGCATTGGTTTGAAAGGCAAGCAATTACAGGAAGTGCCACCCAGTAATTTAGTCTTTTTAATTGATGTTTCCGGTTCCATGGGTGCACCTAATAAATTACCGTTGGTGCAACGATCGCTATGCTTATTAACGCGACAGTTGACGGGGCGCGATCGCGTCACGCTGGTTGTCTATGCAGGCAACGCCGGATTGGTACTGCCACCGACCCCAGGGGATCAAAAGCAGAAAATCATGGCTGCGATCGAACAACTGGAAGCAGGTGGTTCCACAGCCGGTGGCCAAGGCATTGAACTCGCCTACAAAAAAGCCCAGGAAAGCTTCATCAAAGGGGGCAATAATCGCGTCATCTTAGCAACGGATGGGGATTTTAATGTCGGTGCTTCTAGTGATGCCGAATTGGTTCGCTTGATTGAACAGAAGCGGGATAAAGGAATTTTCTTAACTGTTCTCGGTTTTGGCACTGGCAATTACAAAGATTCCAAAATGGAGCAACTGGCCGACAAAGGCAATGGCAATTACGCCTACATTGACACCTATAATGAAGCCAAGAAAGTTCTCGGAACCGATCTGCGCGGAACACTCTTCACGATCGCCAAGGATGTGAAAATCCAAGTGGAGTTTAATCCTAGCAAAGTGCAAGCCTACCGCTTAATTGGCTATGAAAACCGGGCTTTACGGGATCAGGATTTCAACGACGATCGTAAAGATGCAGGTGAAATTGGTGCAGGTCATACGGTAACCGCCCTCTATGAAGTGATTCCTACGGGGGTGGAAATGGATGTGAAATTACCCTCGATCGATGACTTGAAATACCAAATGCCTAAAGGAGATAGCACCGCTACAAATTCACCGGAATTGATGCAGGTGAAGTTACGCTATAAACAGCCTACAGATTCCACTAGCCAACTGATCAGCCAACCTGTGCTGGCCCAATCGACCTCGATCGAAGCAACGTCATTAGATATGCAGTTTGCAACCTCTGTGGCAATGTTCGGTTTAGTCCTGCGGGATTCGGAGTTTAAAGGGAAAGCCTCGATTCAAGATGTCTTGGCTCTGGCGAAGCGATCACAGGGAGATGATCCCGAAGGCTATCGCCAAGAATTTGTACAACTGGTGGAGCAATACCGCAGTTTAGCAACTTCGAAACCAGCAACCAACGATCGCTAGTTATCAGACTCTAGAACACCTAATCCTCCTGAAACTCCGTAAAATAAATGATGGGTCTTAGGTTACGATCGGAAACCCTTGAGCTTCTCTAAACGCAACTATTAGGGAATCTCAAGGGTAATGAGTCAAGTGAGCGATCAACAATCGAAAAATGCACGATCGCTCAATCCACTTCAACAGTCAGGTGATGGAATCAAGATTACTCCGCTATGGTATTTAGCGAGCTTTTCCGTTTGCGGAATAGCCCAATACCCATGCCAATCAATCCCGGCAGCAATGCAGGCGTTGGCACTGCGGTCACACTGACGTCATCCAAGTAAGAACCATAGGTGTCAGAAGGTTCTGTTAAGTTACCAAAGCTAAGACGTGTAGTGGTGGAAGTTGCTGTTAACAGGTAAGAGTAAACACTCCAATTGGTATTGGTGAGACCTGTACCATTCTTGATGAGGGTATCTACCGGCGTTCCGCCCCAGGAAATATTCATTCTACTTAGCGTAGATGCACTAGGAGGCGTTGCACTAGAAGATGAGTTCTGAGGACGTGCAGAAAACGCAAACGTGAGTTTATAAACCTGACCAATCACTGTCGCCAAATCTTGGGAAATTTCAGTGACACTGTTACCGTCTAACTCGGTAAATTGGTTTCCCTCATAAGGGTCACCTGCGGCACGGCGCTGAATTTCAATTCCAGCACCGGATACTCCTCCTGTTTGAAACCATCCAGGAATCGGATTCTGAATCAAGAATGAACCGTCAGCGGCGAGTGCTGGATTTTCAAAGCCACCATTGGTGACGATGCTAGCAGCCTGAGCAGCATTGCCAACGCTCAGGGTTACTAATGTAACTGTAGCGGAAGCAATTGCTAATGGTTGAATGCGAATCATAGAACTATTCTCCTTCGAGAATCGTGAAGTACGGGTTTCGAAGGTAGATGCTGAATGTGACTGTGCCATTACAGAAATGTAAAAAATGGCCTCAAGCAATCATCAAAACGTAATTTGAAGAAAATATTCACCTACAACATCACATCTAATCGTGTGATGGTAATCTGCACAGAAGTCGAAAGAAGCAAACAAAAACTCTGGTCAATCAAGTCAGCAAACTGACATGAATCAGATAATACACATAACCTTCGGTACTATCGATTCATATGATTCTGGTAAATCCCTGATTAGATTAATTCAGCCTTGAATGGTAGGGTTATTCATTACGCCATCTCAAATCTCTAATCACATAGTTCAACTTCAAAATTGACGATGAGATTGAAACCATGGGATTGAATTAAGGAGTGAATGGTATCTGATACTCCTAGATTTAAATCCTATATCTGAACTCCCTTGAAGAATATCTGTAGAGAAATCAAGTATACGGGGGTGAGTGGCGAACCACAAAATCTAAAAAATCTAATTTCGTGGAGTTGAATGTAATCATCTTGACAAAAACTTGGAGATTTCTCGTAGGCTTTACTAAAGCTTGAAGGATAAACTCGGCAAAATATATCTTGGCTTTAAACTACATCTGGATAATTATGCTAGTGCTAAGTATTTTTAACACAAATCTGTAAATCCCCGGCAAATCCTCAGCGCAGCTTGTTGATCGCTGATTAACTGCTGATTAGCTACTGATTGGCTACTGATTGACTGCTTGCTGATCAAAGCTGAGCAGTCAGTCGCTCAGCTCGGTTTCACCTGTTTGGGAAATACTCATCGATCGGTGCTCCGTGATGCTTCTAGGATGATTTACCCAACGCCACGATCGCCCGTTCCACCCGTTGCACAGCGGTTAAATTTCCCCGTTCTTGATATAACTCCTTGGCTTTTTTGAGGGAAAACTCAGCCCCTTTCAGATCGCCAAGACGTTTACGGGCTAAGCCATGGGCCTCATGGACATCAGGACTGTTGGGATCCAATTCCAGCGCCCAACCACAATCTTCGGTTAGTGCGGCCTTTTCACCCAGACCTACCCGCGCGTAGCAGCGAGCTGCAAACAGTTCTGCTTCCACTTCGGCCATATCCTGTTCGATCGCCTGGTTACAGTCCTCCACCGCCTTGGCAAATTCGCCTAGCTGCGCCCGTGCGTAGCAACGATTGCCTAACGATGTATGACTATCCCCTCCCAGCATCAGGCTGAGCGTAAAGTTTGCTCCGGCACGCTTGAGGTCTGCTGAGGGCACATCTGCTTGGTAGAGATTAATGGCTTGGGTTGCATCCTCGATCGCGCCGGGATAGTCTTCTAGCTCAACTTTGGCGTAGGCACGCAATTCGTAGGCTTTGGCCGATTGATTTTGATCCAATTTGAGGGCAGCGGTGCTGTCGGCAATTGCCCCAGGAAAGTCGTAGAGGTTGCCCTTGGCTAAACTGCGTAATAGGTAAGCAGTGGAATTTTGGCTATCTTTCTGCAAGGTCGTATCCAAATCGGCGATCGCGCCCACAAAATCGCGAGTTTTCTGTCGGACAACAGCGCGTTTGAAATAGGCTGCATGCTGGTTGGGATCGAGCCGTAGCGCTCGGTTGTAATTGGCGATCGCGCCATCGCTATCTCCCAAACCTTTCTTATCACCCAGTTCAATCAATTCCTGGGCTGTTAAGGGTTTGAGCGGGCGAGAGGCCAAGGCTAAAAAGCCGTCGGAAGAGAGGGCATTGCCTTCAAAGTTACTGGTGCCGCTTAAACTACGAATGCTGCCAACCACATCCCCGATCGTGCGATTGGGTTCATTGTCGATCGGCGTTTTCAACACGTCCCCAAACCCAAACCCGTTAGCAAGGGAAATCAGGGCACTGGGATTGAGATAGAAATAGCCCATATTGGGTTTAGGTAAGGGAGCGATCGCTGCTTGGAAATTAGCAGAGTCGGATAGCTTTGTCCAAGGGGTCGGAACCAAGTTAGTGGCACTATCCACCCCGCTTAAAATCATCAGCGTATCCGGCGTAACCCAGCCATGGGAGAGCACACTCACGAGTGGAGTCGGGAGTTTTGGGGTTGAGGCTTTGCTGGGAGTTTTGCTGGGAGTTTTGCTGGGAGTTTTGCTAGGTGCTTTTGCCGTGGGACGATCGGGGCGATTGGCCTTTTTCCGAGGTGCGTTGGTGGGGGCACTGGTGGATGCGCTGGTGGGGGCAGGAACTTCCCAACTGGTGAACCTTTGGCCTTTGATCTCCCTAGGCTTAATCGTTAAACCTGTGCCAAAGCGCGTGGTCATCAAATTATCCACCTTCGCCAACGTTCTCTCCGCTGCGGCCCGATCGCTCGTTTGAATCAACGCACCCACCCCAATTGCTAGCTTGGGATCCATGGTGGGGAAAAAGCCCCCTTGGGTCGGAAAAACAAATCCGGCATATTCCTTATCCATCCAAGGGAAAATATCCCGATCGTCAATGCCAACTAGACTTTGGGAGAGCTTGCGGAAATTTTCCACACCCGTTTTAAACCTAGGATTCAGTTCAATGCCTTGGTTGAAGGCTTTCCAGTAAAACGCCAAATTCGCGCTATTGGTCATGCCATAGGTCACTTGCGGCATACGATCGGGCAAGAGATTGGGACTATTCAGCGCTTGCAACGTTTCTGGGGGGATTGGCTGATTAAAGGTGACTGAAGCTTGCATCCGCAGTCCTTCTGGTTGTGCCCAAGCAAAGCCAAAAATGTCGCCATAGTAGGATTCAATTTTTTGGGTCAGTTCTGGGGAAGCTTTGGGCACAGGGAACGGCAAAGCAAAGGGGAAATCTTGCAAGGTTTGGCTGCTGTCTTCCAGGGTGGAGGCAACAATTTTGCTGTAGCTGCCAAATCCCATAAACAGTGATTTGGGAAAACGCGGATCGCTTAAGGTTTTCCGGAATCCTGGCGTTTCACTCAGCCGATCGGGGTGATCTTGGGCATCAATCAATTTACGAATGGCGTCGGGTGTTGTGGCGCTGACAACGTAGCCACTGGGCAGATAGGCGATCGCGTATCCCGGCAATTTGAAGGGTTTCCGAGGTGTCGGCGTTTCCTGGGGAGCAGGCAGGGGCAGGGGTTGGGGCGTGGGAGCGGTGGTAATGGCGATCGAATTACCGAGAGATCGAGAACGAGAAACAGAAGCGGGATTAGTAGAAGACCCCGAATCCACAAAACTAATGGATGGTTTCAAAAACTGGGGCGCTAATGCATCAATGTTATTCGGAGAATCACCAGGCTCATTTTCTGGTAAAGGGGTTGGAGACACTTCGGGTTCTCCTAAGGTTTCCGGTTCCCACACCAGCAAGTTAATCCCTTTATAGGTTTGTTCGATCGGTTTTTTGCCCTTTTCCTGTCTCACCCGATCGAGAAATTTGGGAATGGGGGTGGCATCTTTCACCGGAGCCAACATCACGACGCGAGTGTCTGAAGCGCCAGAACCCGTCAGTAAAGCAATGCCAACAGAACCGCCTAACCACGGTTGCACATCCGTGTAGAAATTGACATTCCCTACGATCGGGCTAAATAAAAAACCAGGGGTTGTAAAATCTCGGGGAAATAGGCCAAATTTAGCCAGATCCTCCCATAGGGCATCATCGGGATTGATCAGAAAAATGCCTGCGGTATCGGCGGGGAGAATTTTACTAATGGCGGGTGGTTCGATCGGGGTTGGGGTTGAAGCGGGAGACAGGGATTGCGCGATTCCTGGCTGTGGGAACATCCCGGCTGAGCTCAGGGTCAGTGCAGACAGTGCAGGAATCAAAAATTGACGCATAGCCATGAATTTGCCCCAATGGAACCGAATGAATGCTCTCTCAATAGGTTAACCTGAGGTTTCTGATGTGGAGCGTTGATTTTGCTGGAAGTGGAATCCCATTACTTAGCAGTCAATCTTTCTGCGTTCTTTCTGTATTTTTCCTGCGTTTTTCCTGCGTTCTTCCTAAACTACATAATAATAAAGCCGGACTGATAGTGTTTATCAATCCGGCTTTATTAAATTCAAATCGGAGCGGCGGGATTTGAACCCACGACCCCCACTACCCCAAAGTGGTGCGCTACCAAGCTGCGCTACGCCCCGTAACCGTTCGCCTGAACTCGCGTCCAGCGCTCAGCTATACTAACACTACCAAATTAATTTATGCAACTCTTTTCTGAAGAAACTTGTGAAAAAGTTTGTGAAAGGATTTGGGCAAGCCTTGGGTGGTCATCAAAATACGCGAAGGGTTTGTAACGCCTGCAAGAATTCTGCAACGACCCCACAGGGCCAAAAGCCTTCCACCCGTCGGCCTGTATTCAGGATGCAGCGAAGGCTGTAGCTATGGGGAAACCCTTCCGCTTCTAGCCACAGGCGATCGGTTTCCAACTCACAGGCGATCGTTTCTTCGTCCATCAGTTCCGCCGCGATCGCTTGCATCGCTCCATCCAGTTGCCCCGCTAATTGACACAGGTCTTCAAATTCCGCGGCGGTCAGTTCGATCGCCCAATCCTCAGTACCGACCAATGCCGGAAATTCTAGGGCTGCTGGATCCCAACCCACGCGCCACCCCGATCCCGACTTCATCACCCGCGACATACTTTTCTTGGCTCTACCGCTTCTGTGGACTACTTTGACACTCCCCGTGGCTAAAAGCCAGGGGATTCTTGGTTCTACGACAGTGCTTGCTGTAGCAGGCTTTCGCCAACCACAGTAGAGGCTCCATCTCCCCAAGCGTTTCCCACGTCTAGCATGAGGCTTCCCGTATGCCCTACGGTAGCTAATCCCCGACTCAGGATGTTTCTAGCTGCGTTGTGGTCTCTATCCATTTCACACCCACACTGGCAAGAGTGGGTTCTTTGGGATAGAGACTTTTTCACAATCACGCCGCAGTTAGAGCATTCTTGGCTGGTATAGGCTGGTGGAACAGCAATCGTGATCTTAGAAAACACTTTGCCGTAGTACTCCACCCAGCACCTGAACTGATACCAAGATGCATCGTTAATCGATTTGGCAAGGCAATGATTCCGCACCATATTTTTGATTCTCAAATCTTCGTAGGCCACAACATCGTTAGATGTGATTACGCACCTTGCCAGCTTCACGGCGTGGTCTTTACGCTGCCTGCTTATTTTGAGATGACGCTTGCCTAAAATCTGCCTTGCTTTTCTCCGATTGCTTGAACCTTTAACTTTCTTGGAAACTCTACGCTGACTACGCTTCAAGACTTTTTCGGCCTTGCGCAGAAAGCGGGGATTTTCAATCGTCACGCCCGTCGAATCAGCGTAGAACTCTTGCAAGCCCACATCCAAACCGACAGCTTTTCCTGTTGGTTCAACGGTTTCAAGACGGTCAGCAGATACACAAAATTGCACATAGTAGCCATCAGCCCGTTTGACCAGTCTCACCCGTTTAATTTGGTCGATTGGATAGAAATGCAGGTCACGAGTCCCTTTCATTTTCAATCGACCAATGCCACATTTATCGGTAAACGTGATTGACTTGCGGTCATCCGAGAGTTTCCAGCCGGAGGTTTTGTATTCCACACTGCGACAATTTTTCTGAAAAGTTGGAAATCCTTTCTTACCAGGAACCTTCTTTTTGCAGTTGTCGTAGAACCTTGAAATACTTGCCCATGCTCGTTCTGCTGCTGCTTGTCGAGCCATTGAATTCAACTTATTTGCGAAGTCAAATTCTTTCGCCAGTAGTGAGCAGTGGCGGGAGAGTTCAACCCAGGATTTAGCCTGTCCATCCATCCACAGTCGAATTGACTTGTTCCGAATGAACTGAGTCACGCGGATCGCTTCATCCACTGCTCTGAACTGTGCAGGCTTGCCGTAGGTTTTGAACTCAAGCACTAGCATGAGTGTTTCCTCCTACTCTTATGATAGCAGGTTTATCATAAGAGCGGCGGATAAGTTATCAGCTTGTTGCGCCAGATCTGGGTTGCTTCCTCCCGTTGGTCGGTCACTCGGCTTATATCCCCGCGTCTGAAGCCGGGGGCTTTACGCCTGCTTTTCGGTAAGTGGACTGTCTTAAGTCACTGAGCTAATGCGTTAAAAAAATACGTTAAAAATTCGCATCCTACTTCAGCAGAGATGCGCCCCCTGTGCGAGGAGCAGTGGGTAAGGGGAGATCGGAGGGTGCAGTGCCTGCCTGCCCAGGACGCACTTTAGTCGCCATTAACGTATCCACAAGAGCCTGCACTAGGGCATTACGTTGGTTGCGATCGAGCTTTTGAATTGCCACCCGATCGGCATCCATGGGATTACTCTTCAGCGTCCCTGCACCGGGATAGGTCGCTGGATCCATGATTTCGTTGACCCCTAGGTAATCCGCCAGAGTGAGCTTCCAGTCTAGGCGATAGTTGGCAGGCCGCCCTTTGGTGTAGAGGTGGTAACGAATCAGCCGATTCACTAACGTGCTTTTGGTATCTTGCTTGCCTGTGATTCGGCTCACGTACTGATTTTCCAAGGGCAAGAAGGAAATCTTCTGATAGATTTGCTGGCTTGCTTCGTTGGCTCCCACGGTTTGGGCCGACAGGGGCTGAGTGACGAAGAGCGGTTGGGTGAGGAAGAGCGGTTGGGCAATGAGGATCGTCGCGATCGTGAGTGAAAGTCCCCAAAAGCGTTTGAACATAGGTGATTTCCCAGGTGATCTCAAAATCAATCTCCAACTCAAAGGTGGATCTCCAGGGTAAATCTCAAGCGTAGATCGCTGGGAGCCTTGGAGCCTTTTTGCTGGTCAGGCTTCGTGGTTTGTAGGCATCGCTCTGCTGTGCAGCGACAGAAACGACAAAGAGATGAGCTAAGGGGTTTCCGTGACCCTTGGCCCATCTCCTCACAGCAGGTTTGCTGGGAACTTATTCTCCGATGATTTCTGGCTGGGTCAGCTCATCGGACATTTCGATAATGGCTCGCATGACGGGCTTCATCATGGGGTCTTCCACGGCATCAAACTCTTCGAAACGACGACGCTTCGCCCGGTTCGCCACCTGCACGGTGATGCGGTAGCGATTAGATGCGGCACTAATCAGGTCATCCGCCCGCCGCATGAGCTGCTCAGTATCCAGGGTTGAGCGTTTGTAAAGGGATCCGGACTTGGATGTAGTCTTGGACTTACGCAAAGCAGCCTCTCTCAAAAGGTAAGACAACAAAAACTGAAATCGATCAAGACAAATCAGTCAACACTAAGGCAGATCAAACCGCTTAGATATCCAGCGTAGATCAATTTTCCCCAGATTGACAGGATACCCTAGCACACTTTTGGGGGATACAGCCTACGATCGCCTCCAGTGAAGTCCCGACCATAGCAAAGATAAAGTTAGACCTCTAGATATGAAGATTTGAAAATTTTTCTTAATAATGCTAGATTCCAAGCCAGGAAGGTTGGGTAGTTTACCGGAACGATCGCGGAGATCGGTTTTAGTAATCTCGTGACTCGCCCTTGGGGACAGACTTCACTTTCTTCCTATCTTGTAGTCTCCTGTTGTCAATTCCCGTCCTGGGATCGATCGCTGATCTTGCTGGATTGACTGAATCCCTGTATTTATCGCTGTATTTAAACGTCTGAACTATGCATTTTTCGACTGCCACGATCGCTCATCCCATGCGGCTAAAACAGCCAACCCAGCGCTGGATTGTGATGGGGGATAGCCTAGTTTATGGGTTTGGGGATCCGATCGGGGGCGGCTGGGTAGAACGGTTGCGCCGCCAATGGATGAGTCCAGACTGCACCGACCATGTGCTCTACAACCTGGGGGTGCGGGGAGATGGCATCAACCAAGTGTTGCAGCGCTTGGAGACGGAATTTCGGCTGCGGGGAGAGGTGCGCAATCGCCTGCCGGATGCACTGATTTTGTCCGTGGGCACGAATGACTCACCGCGACTGGGCCGATCGGATGGCCGCAATTTTCTGGATTTTGCAGCCTTTCAAGGGGCGATCGGGCAATTGCTGGATCAGGCGCAAGGGCTCTGTCCGGTGTATTTTGTGGGCATGGTGCCGGTGAATGAAGCCGCGATGCCCTTTTTGGATTGTCTGTATTACAACCATGCTGACCAGTTCCGCTACAAAGAGGCCACCCGCAAAGCCTGCGAGCAACGAGGCATCCCCTACTTAGATTTATTTGAGCGGTGGATGGCCAAGGGAACGACCTGGTGTCACCAGCGGTTGACGCAGGATGGTCTGCATCCCAATGCCTTGGGCTACGAAACGATGTTGGCGGATGTGCTGGCCTGGGATGCCCTGGCGGCACTCAGTCATCCGCAGGCCGCGATCGCACCGTAAGCGATTGGGGCTATTCTGGGGATGGGCGTTGTATAACGTTCAATCCGGCTGTTCGTTGAATTGTGTGCGGGAAGGAAAAAACATGACGGTGTTGGTGGTCGCCACTGGCAATCCTGGGAAGTTGAAGGAAATTCAAGCCTATTTCAGCGAAGGTTCGGGCTGGGAATTAGAACTAAAGCCACCGGAATTGGATGTGGAGGAAACGGGCGTAACGTTTTTGGAAAATGCTTGCTTGAAGGCATCACAGGTAGCGCTGGCGACAGGGTGCTGGGCGATCGCCGATGATTCCGGGCTAGCGGTAGATGGGTTGGATGGTGCGCCGGGGGTCTTTTCGGCGCGGTATGGTACCAGTGACGACGATCGCATCGATCGGGTGCTGCGGGAGTTAGGGGATACCACCGAGCGACGGGCACAGTTTATCTGTGCGATCGCGGTGGCCCGTCCGGATGGCACGATCGTGGTTCAGGAAGAGGGCATCTGCCCGGGGGAAATTTTGCAGACTCGGCGAGGTGAGGGTGGCTTCGGTTACGATCCCATCTTTTTTGTCCCAGAAAAGAATCTAACCTTTGCGGAAATGTCGCCGGAAATGAAGCATGAGTTAAGCCATCGAGGGCGAGCCTTTCAACGGGTGATGCCACAGTTAGAGGCGCTGCTGACCAATGCGAATGATTAGCGAATAATGGCTTGGTAACGTTGACCAATTTGGCTAGCGATCGCGTCCCAACTGTAATGCTGTTTTGCGTAATCTTGGGCATGGAGTCCTCGATAACGCAAATCATGGTGATCTTTGAGCGCTGTCTTCAGGGTGTTGTAAACGCTTTCGGAGGTACATTCACAAATCCAGCCGGATTCGGACTGTTCAATTTGATGATAGATATGAACTTGATTGGAAATTACAACCGGCGTTCCAACAGACATGGCTTCAGCAACGGCAATGCCAAAGTTTTCATAATAGGATGGTAAAACAAATAAATCTGCGACCTGTAGTAGCTCAGTTTTGAGACTACCGGATACAAAGCCCGTCAGAGTGGTGCGATCGTGCAGTTGAGATTGCTGGATTTTCTGCTTAATCTGGGTTTCATAGCCTGAATCCTGGGGATTCCCCCCCGCTAGAATGAAGTGAAAGGGCGTTGTTTGACTGAGTTTTTCCAAGGCTGGAATCAGTAAGTCTAGCCCCTTTTTCGGATCGATGCGGGACATGAAGAGTAGAATCGGTCGATCGTTCGGTAAGTTTAAGGCAGCCTTCGTTTCAGCGATCGATCGTTCAGCAGCGGGTAACTGCACCCCCAAGGGATACACCCAGTCTAGGGACTGCGTCCCAAACCGTTCTGAAACTTTGGCTTCTTGCTCACTGGTGAAATGCAGCGCCGCCGCCCCTGCTAAATTCGGGCGTTCTAAAACCTGTGCGTAAAGTTGTTTGATGGTTCGTTTTTTCTGTAAATCCGCTGGATCAAGGGTTCCCAGGGGGCGCAGGATATAGGGCAATCCCCTCATTCGCGCGATCGTCGCCGCTAGGGACGTGACGGGAGAAAATAGGGCGTGAATGTGAGCGACATCATAGCGATCGGCATTTTCCCAAAGCCAGGTTAATAGGTCGATCGAAAATTTATACCGCCGAAAGGGCGCACACCGGAAATAGAGAATCTCATAACCATCCTGTTCCACAGGAATTCCCAACGGGACTGGGAGCGGTGCCTGTCCTGCATCTCCGTTGGCGTCGGTGGTGAGAATCGTCACTTGTACGCCCGATCGGGCCAGCGCTGACGACAAACCCAGCACCATCTGACTGGGGCCACCGTACACCAGCGAAATTGAAGGAATGATTTGCAGGATTTTCATGCAGGTTAATTTAATATCGCAGATGCTTAATATCCCAGGTGCTTAATCTCCCAAACCCTTAATAGCGCACTTGGGATTGAGGGCAACGGACTTTCTCGTCAGCGCGCTGGCTCCCGAACGGTGTTTCACTATGGCACCCGGCAGCCCGTTTCATTTTACGCTCTTGTTCTACCGTTTTCTTCAACCCCCCCTGTTCTAGGAGATCGAGTAAAGCGGTTTTGAGCGCTTTGTTTTGCGGTTGATCCAGCAAGGGGCCAGCCAAGCTATCCACTGCGTCATACCACAGTCCCGCCTCCGCGTAGATAGCCGATCGATCGGGGATGGCGTCTACTTTTGCGATCGCTTCATTGAGTTTTTTGGGAGACTCGACCCGTTGCAAGTTGGCTTTGATTAACCCCACATTTTCAAAGGATTTCTTAGGGTTACAAACGACTTCCACCGACCATTGGTAGGTTTTTCCAGTTTGGAGTTCCGGTTGATCGCTGGGATAGGGCAGCGGCATAAATCCCGGTTCGCTAGATTCCACTCGCTGGATAAATAAAGGCTTTTTGCCCACTTCACCCAAACGCATTTCGATCGGACGTTTGCCTGTGAAGTAAACATACAGGGTTGGACGAGGATTCACCGTTTCTCCCCCATGACTCACCGGAGCCAGCATCGAAAGAAACATCGACTCACTCGTGTTAGCGCATTTCACACTGGGGCTGCTCCGCACCCCTGTGCCATCGGTTCGAATCGGAGTAGGTCGGTTGGGGGGATTATATTTAGTCCGTTGAGCCGCGATCGCCGGTTGACTCCATTCCAGCAGAAGTGATTGCCGTCCCGTTCCAGAATTGACAAAACTCTGGAGGGCAATGAGCGCCGCTACGCTGGTTAAGAAGGTACTCGTGGAAAACCGCAAAGGGTGCAATCTAGGCATATTCAGGACTCCTAATAGACAGATTGAGAATCAGTAGTTCGCGAAACTGAGTGACGAATGATTTAACTTGGACGAGAAATATGGTGACTGTATCCCTGATTCGATAGATTTCACAGATTATTCACTCACACATAGGATTCACTCACGATATGCTTATGCGACTGGATCACTGGCGCACTGACCGGAGAATTAGCCGAAGCACGGGCTGGAGTATTGGCCAGAGCTCTATTCTGGCGCAGTGGAGGGAACTAGGCCCGATTCACTGGTCGCTACAATCTGATAGACCTGCGTGGGTTGTTCCCGCCCTTTGAGTTGAACCGAACCGATCGATCGCGCTGCAAATTGCGACTGCACAAACTGGTAAGTTGCATCACTGACCAGCACTCGACATAGCCCCCCATCAATACTTTTATCGAAGCTTTCTAATCGAGCAGCAATGTTGACCGTATCGCCGATCGCGGTGTAATCCATGCGTTGTTGGCCCCCGAGACTTCCGGTCACAGCGGTTCCCGTGGAAATCCCTACCCGCATTTGGATTGTGGGCAACCCTTCCCTGACCCATTTTTGGTTTAAGCTGTCTAGCGCTAAACCCATTTTGACAGCGCAATCCACCGCATTCAGGGCATCTTGCCGAATCTCTTGGGGAGTCGTGCGGGCGATCGGTACTCCAAATACAGCCATAATGGCGTCTCCGATGAACTTATCGACGACGGCACCGTGATCCAAGACAATCTGAGTCATGGCTGCCATATAGTCGTTCAACCAATCCATTAAAATCTCGGGATCGGTGCGCTCCGAAATCGTACTGAAATCCTTAATATCCGTGAACAGTATTGTTACGGTCATCTTGCGGCCTTTCAATCTGCCGTTACCGAGTAATTGCTCCCGATCGCGCCAGATGGCTTCGGCAATTTGCGGGGTGACATAACGGCCAAATAGGTTCATAACGAGCTTGCGATCGTTACGTTCTAAACTACTGACGTAGCCGGTTAGCGCGATCGCCGAGAGTCCCAAGGCCAAGGCAGGCGGCACCACAGGAATCCACCAGCCTGCTAGAAACACCCCATAGGTAATGCCAAACAAACACCCCTCCGCCACTGATAAGGCCAAAATGCCATAGCGCGGATTGCGATAGATCCAGGCTAACAGCCCTCCGATCGTCGCCCAGAGCAAAATCCAGGTGGCTTCCCTCGGTTCAGAAATTTGCCATTGCAGAGGAAAGCCCTTGAGAAAGAGTTGGAGCGGGGGATCGGCCCAGACGCGCAAATTCGATCGGCCATCCAACGCCGCACTGATAACTTGACTTGCGACATTGGCTTGAATTTCCACGCCGTGGGTTTTTTCGGGGGTGGTGATGGTGTTGCCGCTGTAGGGAGTGTAGAAAAAATCCTTGAGGCTCTCTGCGGTCGGGCCAATCAAGACAATGCGATCGCGGAAAGCATTCCCAGCAATTTTGCCCTGCAAGACCTCCCGCATCGGAATCGTCTGAAAGGTGCGAGACGGGCCTCGGTAGTTCAGCAGAATTTGGTAGCCGCCCGCATCTGCCCCCACATAGCTACCGTCATTGGGTTCAAAGATGGGAAACACGGCATTCCTGAGACGCAGGGCAGGGGATGTTTCACTTTCCGCTTCCGGTTGAATGCCTTGCTTATCTAAATACATCAGAGCCAGCCGCAACCCCAAACTTTCCAGGGATTCACGACCGTCGGGGGTTGTCCAGTAGAGCAGGGCGCGGCGCAGTTTACCATCGCCATCGGCCACGATGTTATTAGACGCGGTTTGGCCCTTTTGTTTGAGCAAGTTGGCAGGATTAACCGCCGAAGCATCCTGGCTGCCAAGGCGCTTTTCAATGCCGATTAAGTTGGGCAGCTTTGCCAAAACCTGGGTCAATCGCTTGGAACCCGGTTCCACGGGCACATCCCGGAAAAAGTCCAGCCCGATCGCGCGGGGTTGTTGCTGCTGGATGGTTTCGATCACCTGGGCCAGGGTATTGTCGTCCATGGGCCAGCGACCGATCGCCTGAATATCGGCCTCGTCCACCCCCACAATGACAATGCGATCGTCCGTGGGTTCCTGGGGCCGCAGCCGAAAATATTGATCCAGTGCCATCCACTCCAAGGGTTGCAGCCAGCCCAAAGCCCGCAGCAGCACGATCGCCCCTGTGACCGCTGGAATAATCATCCAAAGGCCGCGCCACTGCCAAAGTTGTTTACCAAGGCGGTTCACCATAGGAAAAAAGTGGGATCTCGTTAATGGGTTCCATTCATTAGATCCCACCCCTAAGGGTGCCCACCAGGAAACAAAATCCGGCAGGGAAAATTACGATCGGGGTTGAGTGCCTTGAGGCGTTCCTGGGGAATTGGCTTGAGGGTTGGCTGGATTTTTCGCAACTTGCAGGGATTTCACCAGATCGGCCATGGCGGTTTCTAACTGGAGTCCGGCATCCAGGGCGACCCAACCTTCGTCGGTCAGTTGCCGCAATTCAAAGTGCAAGTGGGGGCCGGTGGAATTCCCGGTGCTGCCCACCCGACCGATCGCGGAACCCTGCTGGATCAGTTCCCCCGGCTTGACGAAAATTTCCGATAGGTGGGCGTAGAGTGTTTGTTGGGTGCCGTCGCTATGTTCCAGGGCGATCGTCAAGCCATAGCCTCCCAGGAAATCGGCTAGCAAGACCCGCCCCGCTAACGCGGCTAACACAGGTGTTCCCATGGGTGCACCGATGTCCGTGCCAGTATGCATCCGTTGATCCCCGGTAATCGGGTGGATGCGCCAACCAAACAGCGAGGTAATCGGAGCTGGGATCGCCAAGGGGAACATCAATTTCAGATTGCCATTGCCCATGCGACCAAAGGGACGGATCAGCTTTTTGCTGAAATAACTAGGTGCACTGGCGATCGCATTGGGATTGACAGTGGCTGGCGTCCAACTGGGGCCACTGGCCGAGAAATTGAGAGACCCGACGCGCACGGGAGCCGCACTCGGGCTAGACCCCGCCGCGATCGTAGTACTGGAGGAGGGTTTCCCCTCAGCGACGGGCGCTTCTCGTTGGGTGGCTCCGAGGCTATAATCCGTGCGATCGATGAACACATCCGCCGATTCTACTTGCAGCGGTGCATCCCCTGCGCCCTCACGGGTTGGGGGGGCAGCCTCCTGGGGCATGGCCTCGATCTGGATAACCGGATCCGCATCGGGCACACTGGTGCTACCTAAGCTTGCTTCTGTTGGTTCTGCACCAGTCGGAGCGGGACTGGTGACTGCGCCAGCACTGTCTAGGTCACTGGTTTGAGCTAGGACACTGGTTTGGGCGAGGGCGATCGCAGTCAAAGGCACGAAACTGAGCAAGCAACCGAGACTGAGCCCGATCGATCGACGATAGGATAATCGGCGATAGGACAATTTGCCCAAGGGGAGAAGTTGATGTAACTGAATCTGAGGCTTGGAAGTCATGGCTAGAAAGGGTTAGGCAATGGGAGTCAAAAAACTAGCAGTCTGGAGCCGGATCACTGAACTCTGATTTCCGAGCGATTATTTCCGAGCTATTATTCCCGGGCGATATTGCTGATCGCTCGTCGTAATTGCGCTAGCGATCGGTTGTAGCCAATGATGGCGCTGAGGCGGTTGCCCTGGGCGCGGGTCAGATCGGTCTGGGCATTGATCACATCAGTCTGGGTTCCCACCCCTTCCCGGAAACGAATTCTGGCCAGATACAGCGCCCGTTCTGCTTGTGTGACAGCCAGGGTCGTGGTTTCGATACTGGCTGCGTTGGCTTGTAGGCTGGCGTAGGCTTGCTCAACTTCAAAGCGAACCACATTACGGGTTTGGGCAAAGCGAGTTTCCGCGATTTGCTTATTAATTTCCTGTTGCTTGGCTTGGGCGCGGGCACTGCCCCCATCAAAGAGCGACCAACGCGCGACGGCAGACAGGCTATAACCATCGGAAAAACCGGGTACCGGCTGCTCAAAAATCTTCAGGAGATTATAGTCGGCTTGCACACTCAGGGTTGGCCCCAGGGTCGCCAGTGCCGCTTTGCGTTGGGCTTCGCTGATCTCTCGTTGTACCAGTTGGGTTTCCATTTCTGCCCGGTTTTTGTAGGCAGTAATAATGCTCTCTTCGAGGGATAGTTTCCATTCCCCGGCTTTCTCAACCGGATCGGCGGCGAGAATTTCAGCAAATTCCGGCAGGCTGAGTAACTGTGCTAGTTGGCGGCGGCGAATTGTCCAGTTGGCTTGGGAGTTAGTTAATTGTTGTTGGTTATTGGCCAGTTGCACCTGCGATCGCAACACATCAAAGCTGGTACCCAATCCCGCCCGCAGCAGTTTTTCACTATCGCTCAAACTTTGTTGGGCATTTTCCACGGCAGCTCGGTTAATCCGTACCTGTTCTTCCGCATCCTGTAGGTCGTAATAGGCACTGGCCACATCAAACTGGATTTTTTCCTGGGCCTGTTCCAGCGCCAGTTCAGCAGTGCGTACCTGTTTTTCCGCGGCGCGAATTTGGGCCGGTCGCCGCCCGGAGGTATAGATATCGTAGTTCAGTTGAATTTGGGTATTGAGGCTGGTAATGGGCTGATCATCCCCTTCTGGTGGTGCTTGCTGAAAGGCTTTTTGAAAGGGATCTAAGCGATCGAAGGCAATCCGCTGGGAGCGTAGGGAGATTTCAGTGCTGGCATTTTCCGATCGGGTAAAAGTTCCTTGTAGCTCCAGCGTGGGAAAGAGGCTGGCTTGCGCCTGACGCAGGACTGCTTTGCTGCGTTCCAACTCCAATTTGCTGACTTGAATGTCCCGATTATTCCGTTCTGCTAATTCCAGCGCTTGGTTCAGCGTAATCGGTTGGGCACCCGCTAGTTTGACTTCCTCGGTCTTGGTGGGAAACAGCAACGGGTTGGCGTGGGGATTCAGCAATTCTGGTGCAGGAGCCTTCCGCTGGTCTTCAGTGAGCAAGGATTTCCGTTCCTGAAGCATACCCGGTGTAGCCGGTTTAACGGATGGCGTTGACAGGTTTGGTTGGGCCTGGGTGGGTTGATCCTGGCTGGGGGGTAAGGGGGTGCTGGATTTGGGGACAGACGACTTGGATGGGGTTGCCGGGACGAGATTGGAATTGTTGGGGGCAGGGTTAGGGGAACTTGCCGGTTGGGTTTGCTGGAGAGAACTGGGCAGCGGCATGGTTTGGGGAGAAAATTCCTCGGGGGCATTTACCGCAGCCAGGAGTTTCCCTAAATGAGGTGACTGTAGCTCAAATGATGGCTGGCTCAAAGGCTTTTGCGGCGCGACCGACTGGGCAGAACTGGAACCTGCATGACCTACGGTGATTAATGCACCGACCCCTGCAAGAAAGAAAAGATGCAATGTCTTCATACGAACCTGGTTAAACCCAAAGCGTCAACAGCAAATAGCGGATAGATTGCAGCAAACACAACCTTAAGCAGGATAGCGCTTGAAACGGAGGATCGGCAAAAATCTTCGTAGGATGGGGGCGATCGGTGCCCGACCCTATAACGATCGCGCAATCACTAGATCACGCAATAGCTATTGTCCAGTTTTCCCGTTGTCATCCCTCTCAAGTGCTTCTACACCCTTCTCAATCGGAGGCTGAATCACCTATGTAAATCACCTATGTAAACTGCTTCTGTGAATGGCTGCTGTAAAAAGTTGTCGATGCAAATTGCCGGTGCAAATTGCCAGGGACCAAAGTTCGTCTCCTTATCCTATCTCACCACTCCAGCGATCGCCGGTCAGCTCCAAGCAGTAACCCAAGCAAAAGAACTGGCGTCATGGTGAACCGAATCTCTGTGGACAGTTTCCTGGAGACAGTTCTATGACAGGCCAGTTCTACGGTTTGTAGGGAATTTAATCCAATCCCCCTTCATCTATACAATCTCTAGTTTAAAGAGAGTAAAGGATCCAGAGTCTCGCTCAATTCATTACGACTCGATCAGGGCAACACCTCGGCGGTACAGTTCCCGCGCGTAGTCTGTCCAAGCCCCTTGGCCCCAATAGCGGAAGCAACTGGTTTCCGTCAGCAATACATAAAGTAGTGCGGCCTGGTAAGTGGGATTTTGGGTGAAGCTAGGATTTTCTGCCACCGGCCGATCGAACTTGGCGTGGAACTTCGCACTGAGTTGATTCATCGGCTCCAGGACGTTGTCATAGCCCCGCACCCAACTCAAATCATTGGTCCAGGAGGCTCCATCCATGCTGAATCGGTGATCTTCCTGCTTTAGGGTTGCGATCGCCTGTTCCACTTTCTCGGGGGTTGCCGTAGCCGGATCCACCCGCTGCCAGATTTTATGCTGCTGGACGGCTTGCACCTTGGGATAGTCGTCGGGGCTGACGCCTGCTGCTTCGATGAGTTCCAAATATTCCGTGCCATTAAATCCAACGGTGCGGCTACCGGCATCGCGAATGTTATGCCAAACGGGTTGGAAATCGCGGGGGAACTCATTCATCATGACGCCGCCGTTCTCGCCATCGGCAATCTGCGAGACCAGGGACGGCACTTCGATCGAACCAATCCGCTGTCTACCCCGGCCCTTAGCTTCGTGGTAGGGCTGCATTTGGGCCACCAGTTTGGTGTCGGATCCCTGGGTTTTGATCAATGCAGTAATGCTGACCGTTTCACCGTGGGAGTTGCGGGCGACCAGTTGGTTCGGAAGGTACTTTTGATCCTGAGGGACGCCGGATCCGTCAAGATTTTCGATCGAATGTTCCTGTACCAGCAACCACTTATAACCGCAGTCCTTCAATGCCTTGATGTACTCATACAAGGTATCGGGGTGGTTGGGCAGATGCATTTCGGGAGGTGAAAAGCCTTTCACCCGTCTCAGCGCATCAAAGCCGAACATCGCAGCAAAGTGGTGTTGCCAAGCTTGGATGTGCAGTTTGATATCGGGGATGGGCGTGGACGGCACGACTGCATGGCTCCACATAGTGCCCAGCCACTCGACATGGGGCCAATATTTCGCGTTGCAAGTAATCGTTTTCAGCTTGTCGAGAATGTCATCTCGCCCCATCTGACGCAAGCCCCAGAGCAAATTACCGGAATAATCCAGCATAATGCGAGGGTTACAGCCGCTATCGACGAGTTCAGGAATAAAATCTCCCATGCGGGAATAGCACCAAGCAAAGACACTGGCGTTGTGGTTGTCGCCTTCGCCTTGGTGTTCAAACATGTGTTGCAAATTACAAATCAGTTCCCCATTCGCGCCAGCGGGAATCGTCGGCTGATGCATATGGAGAGCGCAGGCAAAGCCGGAATGAATCTCTTCCAAACGCAAATTGGAAACGGGGAGGAAGACGGGATCGGAATGATTGGTAACGGCACTGATTTCCGACTCCAGGCCGCAAATGCTCGGCAGCCCTGCCCGAATTTCCTCTAGCGGAGAGGTGGCAACAGCAATCATGAAAGCTCCTTTCTGTGGGTGCTTGTGTGGCCTGTTCGATCGTAGAAGATCCCGATTTCCAGGAAGTTAAATTAACCTATCGAATTTTGCCGAAATCATCAGAATTCCGACAGTAAAACCCATCACCCAATCCATAGGATGGGCACTGGTCAATAGTTCCCAGCGTAGCGGTGATTGCTCAAGATTCCGATTACCCTACAAAAATCTATGTTTCGTATCAGAGATACTTATCTGATATTTTTTCCTTAATTTCGTTTGCCACACTACGAAATGTAATAGGGTATTCTGTTTCAATGGGTTCGTAAAAATTGACATTTATTAAAAGAAGAGGTGTGTTGGATGTATATCGTGCAGATTGCCTCTGAGTGCGCTCCGGTAATCAAAGCTGGTGGCTTGGGTGATGTGATTTACGGCCTCAGCCGAGAGTTGGAAAATCGGGGACACTGTGTGGAAATTATTCTGCCGATGTACGACTGCATGCGGTACGACCACATCTGGGGGTTGCACGAAGCCTATCGAGATCTGTGGGTGCCTTGGGATAATGGTCAAGTACACTGCTCAGTTTTTTGTGGCTGGGTGCATGGGCGTCTTTGCTTCTTCATTCGGCCCCATTCTGACCAAAACTTCTTCGATCGGGGTATTTACTACGGTTCTACCGATGATCACATGCGGTTTGCCTTCTTTAGTAAGGCGGCGCTGGAATTCTTACTGGTAGCAAATAAACGGCCTGATATTATCCATTGCCACGATTGGCAAACGGGATTGATTCCAGTGATGCTGTATGAAATGTATGCATACCACGGCATGGATAGGCAGCGGATTTGCTACACCATTCATAACTTTAAGCACCAGGGAATCGCTGGCGCGGATGTATTACATGCAACAGGATTAAACCGCGAAGATTACTATTTCCAATACGATAAGCTACGGGATAATTTCAATCCCTTCGCCATTAATTACATGAAGGGTGGAATTGTTTATTCCAACTATGTGAATACGGTTTCGCCACACCATGCTTGGGAAGCAAGATTCTCGGGGATTAGCTATGGCTTAGGTCACACGTTGGAACTTCACCAAGGCAAGTTTGGCGGAATTTTGAATGGCATTGACTACGATGTTTGGAATCCGGAAGTCGATCGCTACTTGCCCCATCACTACTCCTCAACCACCTTTGCGGAGAAGCAGAAAAATAAACAAGCCCTGCGCGATCGCCTAATGTTGAGTGACGATCATGATAAACCGATCGTGGCTTACATTGGGCGCTTGGATGATCAAAAGGGTGTGCATTTAGTCCACCATGCGATCTACTACACACTGCATCGCGGTGGACAGTTTGTGCTGCTCGGTTCGGCGACGGAACCGGGAATTAATGCCTACTTCCAGCATGAGAAATACTACTTGAATGACAATTCCGATTGTCATTTAGAGCTTGGGTTTAACGAGGAACTATCCCACCTGATCTATGCCGGGGCGGATATGATTGTAGTCCCCAGTAACTATGAACCCTGTGGGCTCACCCAGGTGATCGGACTGAAGTATGGTGTGGTGCCGATCGTGCGGGGTGTGGGCGGTTTGGTGAATACGGTGTTCGACTGGGATTATGACCAAGAACGCACACCGGAAGAACGTAACGGGTTTGTGTTCTATCAAACCGACCCCCATGCCTTGGAATCGGCAATGGGGCGTTCCTTTGACCTGTGGTACAACAATCCGGATCTATTCCGCAAGTTAGCAATTCAGGGGATGGAGTGTGATAATTCCTGGAATCTCCCTGGCGAACAATACATGAGTGTGTATGAGCACATTCGTGCCTAATATCTTCGCGCCTAATTGAGACTAACAGAATAAGAAGGATTCATTTCAAACTCTCCCATCGCTAAGCTTGGGAGAGTTTTTTTTACACTGCTATTGTCCCCCACGGGCTTAGGCGTCCGGCTTAGGGTTTTCAAGGTCATCGAGGGTTTGCCAAATCAGCCGTTTGGCCTGGAGTTTCCAGCCCCAGCGTTGGATCGCGATCGCCAGTCCCCCCCCCGCGATCGTAGCCAGCAAATCCACCGGTTGCATAAAGGAAATGCCAAACAGCAGCCCCAACCCCGCAATGCCCCAAAACGGTAGCGCAACGGTTTGCCGTTGGTTCATCACCAGTTTCCCAATCGGATCCGTAGGTAACTCTTGGTTGAGTTGCTCCTTGACCTGTTGGCGATCGGCCAAAGTGGTAGAAATGCCAACTTTGCGGCGGAGTTTCTCCAGTTTGCGGGCGTCGGTGCTGTACTGAGTCAGCTCATCCTCTGCCATCATAATTAGACGATCGTACTGGCTCATGGGTAATGGGTTGAAGGTTAATTAAACAATTGTTAAGTTTAGTATCGCATAAAGCTGGGCGGAAAATGGGGAAAGGGTCTCTATGGGTTGGTTGAGATGAATAAAGCAATCGCATTCAAACTTCACTTATAGTCACTAATAGTTGATAATCAATTCTCTCCTTGATTGATTTATTGTGTTTTTTATGTTTTATAAGCGTTTAATTTTGCGTTATTTAAATCTAAAAATTGACAACTACTAATTTGAATCAAATAGATTAATTTAAATATTTAATCCTTTCTTTAATGTGCTTCTATTCAATATTCAATCGATGTTTTACAAGATGTTGAAATTATTGACTAGAAGGCTTTTTGAGATTTTTGCAATTTGCAGCCGGTGCAGTCGGGCTAATGTGTCTACTCTAAGGTTGGACAAGCTGGAAGATTCAGTAATTTGACTCGTGCAAAGTAGCTGAATTCTACATCTTCCCATATGCTTATCTCAGTTGAATACTTGGGGGTTTAACATGATCGATTCAAAATCACAATCAACTTACATCTCCTTTTGCCTCTCTTCGAGTCCCTTCCCCATTGCTAATGGCGGAATATTTGTCGGTTCTGGTATCGGGGGATTCTTTTGATTCCTTAATGAATTGCGTTACAATAAAATAAGGGTTCATCACAACCCACAAAAGATGAAATGTCCTTGCTCTTCAGCACATTGAGAACGCTTATCCGGTAACGCTTAATCAGGCAATGCTTAACTGCGAAATACTTAACCAAGAAATGCTTGGCATGTATTCAATACAAAGTTTGCTAGGGAGTGTTAAAGGTTGTCCTGTGATTTTTGTATTTAAAAATACTGTACTTGAAACGCCTAAAGATACGCAATTAAAATTATACTTTTCATTAATTTTCGGTGTGATCCGGATAAAAAAGAATTAGTTTTTCTGAGTGTTCAACCATCGGAATTGCACAAAAAAACTATCTATAACCATCATGACTTTTGCGATTGGGAGGGCATTCTTTAACTAGGGGGTGTCTATCAGTGGGTAGCACCCGTCTCAATGGCCAATAGGATTGGAGACTATTTTTTGTTCAGCTTGGAGTAAATTGTCCCGAGGTTCCCGTGGAAGACTTGCCGATCGCCCATCCCCACTCACTCTTCTCCCAAGATGTCATTGCCCATCCTCCCATCCCCCCCGTAGCAAATCCTCAGGACACGGCACGACGGTATGATCCGAATGATTTACTTCAGGCCATCATGGCGGCGCAATCCCAGTTTATCAATGCGGAAGCGCCAAAAGCCCTCTTTAACGGTTTGCTGGAGAACCTGCTGATCCTCACCAATAGCGCCTATGGATTTATTGGAGAGGTTCTTTACAGTTCTACCCAGGAACCCTATTTCCCCGAAGCCCACATGAAAATTCGGGGCTGTCCTTATTTGAAGACCCATTCCATTACGAATATTGCCTGGGACGAGGCCACCCGCCAACTCTATGACGAGTATGAGCCCAAAGGGATGGAGTTCCGGAACCTCAACACCCTATTTGGGACAGTGTTGGTGACGGGCAAGCCCCTCATTTCCAACGAACCCAGCACCGATCCACGGCGCGGTGGCCTACCCAAGGGACATCCTCCCCTCAATGCATTTCTAGGCATTCCCCTCTACAACGAAGGGGTTCTTGTCGGGATGATTGGGCTTGCTAATCGTCCCAATGGCTATCAACCAGAGATTCTGGAAGAATTTAAACCATTTTTGGCAACTTGTAGTGGTATCATCGCGGCCTATCGCAATGAACGCCGCCGCTATGATGCAGAATTGGCGTTGCGCAGTGCCGAAGAAAAGTATCGCAGCATTTTTGAAAACGCATCGGAAGGAATTTATCAATCGACGATCGAAGGACGATATCTCAGCGTTAATCCGGCTTTAGCAAAACTGTATCGGTATGAATCTCCCGAGGAATTAATTACTAACGTTAACGATATTGAGACAGAAATTTATCTCAAGCCCGGTCTGCGCCAAGAATTACTCAATCAAGTCAATGCGAATGGCTCCGTAATTGGTCATGAGTGCCAAGTTTACGATCGCTTTGGCAACATTCTCTGGATTTCGGAGAATATGCGAGCGGTACGGAATGAGGATGGTCAGATTCTTTACTATGAAGGATCAGTCAGTAACATCACCCAACGGAAGCTTGCAGAAGCTGATTTATGCCAGCAGATTGATAAGGAGCGGGTTCTGCGGCGCATTACCTTAGAAATTTCGCGTTCCTTTGATGTGCAGCAAATTCTCACAACCGCCGCTGCCGAAGTACGGAAGTTTCTGAATGTCGATCGGGTTCTTTTCTACTGCTTTGCCGAGCATTTGAGCGGCGGCATTCTGGTTGAATCTAGTGATCCCGATTGGTTGTTACCTCAAGCACATTTCACTGCTGATCATTCACTGCAACTACAGCAAACGATTATCTTTCAAGATCAAGTTACCGAAACCCACGCCAATATTTACCAATCCAATCTCTCAATGGATTATGTGAACTGGCTGAGCGCATTAAATGTACAGGCGATCGCCAGCGTACCCATTTTGCAAGGTGATCAACTTTGGGGCTTACTCATTGCCCACCATTGTCAGGCTCCGCACCACTGGGAAGATTTGGAAATTGACCTGCTGCAACAGTTAACAACCCAAATTGGGATTGCGCTGCAACAGTCTCAGCTCTATCAGCAAACCCAAGCTGAACTCCAGGAACGGGAACGGATGGAGCAGGAGCTTCGGGAAAGTGAAGCGGCCATGCGCGAGCTGTATCAAATTATTTCCCAGTCCGATCGGGACTTTGAGAACGCGATCCGCGAACTTCTAAAAATGGGCTGCCTCAAACTAGGCATGAACATGGGAATGCTATCTCAGGTCGTGGATGATCAGGTGGAAGTTTTATATTCCTGGTGTTCCAGTGGGGCTGTCTGTAAGCAAGTGACGATCCCCTTAGAAGAAACCTACTGCCAGGAAGTCTTACAGCGTCAGAAAACTGTCAGCATTCTCTCAGTCACGGGTTCCGAGTGGCCTCATCGCACCTGCCACCGCGAACTCAACATTCAGTCTTACCTAGGCACCCCTATCTGGGTGCATGGGCAACTCTATGGAACCTTGGCTTTTTACGGCTTCTCCCATCGGAGTCAGCCTTTTCGATCGATCGAACAGGAAATTCTGCATCTCATGGCGCAATGGATCGGGAGTGAAATCGAGCGCCAAAAAGCTGCCCAAGAATTAGCCCAAGCCCGCGATGAAGCCCTCGCAGCCACCCGCGCCAAAAGTGAATTTCTGGCCACGATGAGCCATGAAATTCGCACCCCCATGAATGCGGTCATCGGGATGACGGGCTTGCTCCTAGATACCCCCCTCACCCCGGAACAGGCGGATTTTGTTGAAACGATTCGCAATGGAGGGGATACCCTACTGACGGTCATTAATGACATTCTCGATTTTTCCAAAATTGAATCTGGTAAGTTGGAACTCGAAGAGCAACCCTTTGATTTGCAACTTTGCCTAGAAGAAGCTGTTGATTTAGTGATGCCCCAGGCGCAGGAAAAACGACTGGAGATCGCCCATCAGATCGAAGCAACGGTACCCCATTGCATCCTGGGGGATGTGACCCGGCTCCGCCAAGTGTTGGTCAATTTGTTAAGTAACGCGGTTAAATTTACAGAACGGGGGGAAGTTATGGTGTCCGTGACCCCCTATGTTCCACCCAGTTCCGCAGAAGACCTGGAGCATCCTGTTTCCCCTCCTGAGCAGATAGAGATCTGTTTTGCCGTTCAGGATTCTGGGATTGGGATTCCCCCCGAACGCATGGATCGCTTGTTTAAACCCTTTAGTCAAGTTGATTCGTCAACGACCCGTAAATACGGCGGTACTGGGTTGGGGTTAGTTATCTGCAAACAGCTCATTGAGATTATGGGAGGCCATATTTGGGTTGAAAGTGAAGTCGATCGCGGAACTACCTTTTACTTCACGATCGCTGCCCAGCCCCTCAAGGAGTTTCCCCAGCCCCAACCCCCGTCCTCCCATGTCATGGATGGTAAACGGGTTCTAGTGGTAGATGACAACCCTGTCCACGGCAAAATTTTGCACCAGCAATTGAATAACTTGGGCATAGTCTCCCAGATCGTCGATTCTGGCAAAGCGGCCCTCGCTTGTCTCCAGCAAAATACGCCCTTCGATTTGGCCATTATTGATATGCGAATGCCGCAGATGAATGGTTTGGAACTCGCCCAGACGATTCATCAGTTGCCCCAATGCTCCAAGCTACCCTTAGTCCTGATGAGCTCCCTCGATCGGAGTGAATTGGGATCCGCTCAAACTAGCGAGCATTTTGCAGGCATTTTATCCAAGCCGCCGAAGCGATCGCAACTGTTTGATACCTTGGTGGAAATCTTCGATCGTCAACCTCAGCCTGGGGCCGTGTCGAGTAGCGACGCCTCCAATCAAATTGACAGCCAACTGGCCGAGCAGCATCCCCTACGGATTTTGCTCGTCGAAGATAATGCTGTGAATCAAAAACTAGCTATTCAACTGTTGAAGCGCTTGGGATACCGTGCCGATATTGCGAGCAACGGCCTAGAAGCTTTGGATGCGGTGCAGCGCCAAACCTACGATCTCATTTTCATGGACGTACAAATGCCGGAAATGGATGGTTTGACAGCGACGCAGGAACTCTGCAAGCGTTATGCCGCCCATCAACGGCCTCGAATTGTTGCGATGACGGCCAATGCGATGGCGGGCGATCGCGAAAAATGCCTCAATGCTGGGATGGATGACTATGTCAGTAAACCCGTGCGCATTAAAAACCTAGTCCAAGCCCTCAAAAATACCCAACCCCGACTAACCACGACCCCGTTGGAGGACTCCGCCATGCTGAATAATCGTAGCCTTGCAGCGCTCACCCTCACGTCTGAGACCCCAGCTACTCCGGCGGTCTCTCCGGAATCGTCCTCTACAGCCCCAGCATCACCCGCCCAAAACCAGCAACCGCCTGCGATCGATGAGGAAGCCATCAGTGAACTCATTGACATGTTGGGAGAAGAGGGAACCAGCGTCTTTGTAGAAATTATTCACAATTATTTTGAAGATGCACCCACCTGTCTTCGTCAGATGGAGCAGGCGATCGCCCAACAGGATGCCAATGGGCTCAGAGCCGCAGCCCATACCCTCAAAGGAATCAGTGCCGCGATCGGAGCTTTGCCCTTGAGTGAAATCTGTAAGGAACTGGAACTGTTTGGACGGCAGGGCAATGTTGACCCAGCCCAGATGCCGATTATGCCCCTACTTCAGCAAGCTCAGCAGGAGTACGATCGGGTGGAGGCAGAGTTACACCTTCGCCTTCGTCCCTTTACTACACCAGTTTAGGTGCCATGCCAGTTTAGGTCTCTATGCCAATTTAGGCGGGCTGACCCGCGCCCGATCGTCTGCTCCAACCTATCCAGTCTGCTTCAAATTATCCAGTCCACTCAAGCCTAAACAGTCCGCTGATCCCCAAGCTGGGGCTAGCCCACTGTTCTGCGGCTAGCCGACAATCTGTTCTAGGGTTGCCACAAAGTCAGGGTAGGAAATGGAAGCGGCCTCTGCCCGATGAATCGTGGTTGTTCCAGCCGCATTCAAAGCTGCGATCGCTAAACTCATGGCAATGCGGTGGTCGGTATAGCTGTCCACAGCAGTGCCTGTGAGGGGAGTCCCGCCTGTGATTTCCATGCCATCGGGTAATTCTGTAACCCGAGCTCCCATGGCGTTCAATTGGTTCGCCATCACCGTGATGCGATCGCTCTCCTTCACCCGCAGTTCTTCCGCATCCTGAATCACCGTTGTCCCCTCCGCAAAGGCAGCGGCCACCGCCAGCACCGGAATTTCATCAATCAACCGAGGAATGATGTCCCCCGCAATGCGCGTCGCTTTGAGGGCACTGTGGCGCACCCGCAGGTCAGCAACCGGCTCACCCGCCACTTCCCGCTCGTTTTCCAGGGTGATGTCCGCACCCATCGACTGAAGGGCTTCTAAAATTCCTGTGCGGGTAGGATTAATGCCCACATTTTCCACAGTTAGATCGGATCCTGGTACAATCGCACCCGCTACCAGCCAAAAGGCCGCTGAACTGATATCGCCTGGAACCACCACGGTTTGCCCTTGCAGCCTTGCTTGCCCTGTCACGGTGGCGCTAATGGTTTCCGGATCGACTTCAACTTCAGCCCCAAAGGCTCGCAGCATTCGCTCGCTGTGATCGCGGGAGAGCGCCGGTTCTGTTACCGTCGTTTTGCCGTCGGCCATCAATCCGGCGAGTAAGATGCAGGATTTGACCTGTGCTGAGGCGATCGGGGATTGATAGTGGATGGGCTTAAGCACTTGCCCCTTAACGGACAGCGGTGCCAAGGAATCCGCTTGACGACCCCAGATCTGGGCTCCCATCATTTGCAACGGCTTCACGACCCGAGACATCGGGCGCGATCGCAGGGAAGAATCACCCGTCACGGTGAAGTATTTTCCCGGATGGGATGCCAGAATACCTAGCATCAGTCTTAGTGTGGTACCTGAATTGCCTGCGTTGAGCACATCCAAGGGCTCCTGTAGGCAACCTAACCCAATCCCTTTCACCCGGACTTCTTGGGTATTCAGGTCAGAAATCTCGGCTCCCATGGCCCGAAAGCACTCAGCCGTACTGCGCGGATCTTCCCCCAGCAGTAGCCCATGGATAATCGTTTCACCTTCGGCCAGCGCGCCCAACATGAGCGATCGATGGGAAATGGACTTATCGCCAGGAATCTTAATCCGCCCGTGGAGTCCATGGCAGGCTGAGCCACCCTGTATCACGAGATCCTGATGATGGCTGACGGGTTTCACTGTTATGACGGTGGTTGTGGCCATAGGGAATTCGATAGACTGGCGAAAGTTGCGATCGTCTATCCTATCAAGGAATTGAAAGCGTAGATGGAAAATTCGCAAGGGATTTCTTGAGACCCAAGCCATGGGGCCTACGTCTAAGTCCCTCGGTTGCTCGTTGAGTGGAGTTCAATCAGTGTTGTTCGATCGCTATAGCTCGATTGCGGTAGCTCGATCTCAGTTCAGCGCTGACCCACAGTTAGGCAGAGCTAGACAATCTGAATTTTCGATCCAACGGCTGCATCTGACTTTTCTCTGTTTGATCCTGTGACTTCTCAATTGTGTGGTTCCCCTTATGTTGACTCATTTCCGTCGCCCTGTTTGCCTGTCCGTCATGTCTGCGGACTTGGCCATTTGCTCTAACGTTGAAACCGTTGGCACCTTGTACCAGCGGGATGCCCAACGCTTCCATCTGCTGCTGACCGAACCTAAAGTCTGTGAACCCTGCGCACCTATTGAGCATCCTGGGGTTCCCTCTGCGGATCAGCTACGGTTGATTTGGATTGAGATGTCGCCCCTCCGTGTCACCATGACGATGCAGGGAAATGGCAAGCTGAGCTATCGCCATCTGTGGGAACGGAACGCCTATGGATTGAGTCGCTACTGGTTGCAAGGGGATGATGTAGGGCAAAGTCACCAACTCCAACTGCGCAACTTCACGGTGGGTTTACACCTCGATGGCAACCCCCTACCCACAGCCTTGGCACTGGAATATGAACTATGGTCAGCCCACAGCCGTCTAGGTCGGTATACGCTTCAACTTGATATCCAGCACTAAGCGCTGAGTTGCAATATCCAGCTGTAAATCTCTAATTCCAGCATCCAATTCCCTCGTCTTATTTCAACGTCCAATTCCACCCTGCCTATCTCGTCCTAAGGATAAGTGGTTCGATCGACCGAGTTAATCGACCGAGTTAACAGTACTGCGAATTAACGCCCAGTCGCTTTAACAGTACTGGTCGATCGATCAGCATTGGTAGGCATCTGTGGAGTGCCAATCTGAATCGTGCCAATCTGACCAATCTGAATCGTGGGTGTGGCGGGCATACTGGCTAAGCTCAATTCCTCCCGCAGCACCCGTTGATACACTTGAGGCAAGCTGGCACTCATGGAATTGGTCTCAATACCATAGCCGAGACTCGTCCAAGTCGGAGACAGGATTTCTAAGACTTGGGTAATTTTGCCCTGCCGCAACAAACTGGACAAATCGGTGCCCCACGCGGTGGCATCACTTAACCAACGGTAGACAACCGCATCTTGGTATAACGGCTCGAAACTATAGCGATGCCATAGCCAAAACCCGCCAGGGTGGGGATGGTAGCGTTCAGCTTGTTCCAGCCAAGTAGTGGTGATGAACTGATAGCGTCCAGCCGCTGTTGTACATTGCCCAACGTTAGGGCCTACGGCGATCGGCACACAGCGATCGGGATGACGGCTGAGGTCTTGGGTATATTCGCCCCCGTAAATCACGGCGTAGGGATTCTGCACATTGGACTCACTGGCCGAGATTGTCCGCATTAGTGCCCGAATATATGGATCGCCCCCTTGCATGACCAATGGTGTTTCGGCTCCTTTCCCTAGGGTTCCGCCCCAGGGCATCCGTTGTTCTCGGAGATTGAGCACAATAAAGATCAACCACAGAATGATGGTGCAGTGGACGAGAAATTTGCCAAGGGTATAGTCTTTGGAAGGAGTTGCATCGGCCATACTGACATCAGCTTTGAACAGTAAAGTACGTCGCAAGAGGCTACCGGGCAGGAGTGGCAGCAGATTTAGGGTAGGCACCAGCCTGAGCCGAGATGGCCGCAGAGCTGGGCTGGCTTGAGCAGTTGGTTGGCTTCGGACGTGCGATCGCACCTGGCCCTTAAGCTTGCCTTGAAGGATGGTCAACAACCTGTTTTTCGCCGTTATTCCAGCCTCGATCTGAGCCACCATCCATGACGGAGGCATCGATCGCCGTCGGGAACTTCGGGGACGGTGCTTGGGCATTGTACTCCAGTTTAACCAGAAGGAACGATGGGTTCGATGCGACCTGAAGGCAATTCAATCTGTAAGCAATGCAATTTGCAAGCAATGCAACTTGAAAGCAATCCAACTTGCAACCAATCCAACCTGAAACTAATACAATCTGTGACAACTTTAACCTGTGACAACTGTAATCCACTGTAATCCGCCACAGATTAACTACACCAGGGCAACTGTACAAGCAACCTGTTGCAAACTCCAGCTATGCACAATTCATTTGCAGCATGGGAGCAGCGGCGAGTAGTGTTTGGGTGTAAGAATGCTGCGGATTATCGAATACAGCGGAAGTTTGGTCAAGTTCAACGATTTTTCCTTGATACATAACCGCAATCCGATCGCAGAAAAACCGCGCGACCCAAAGATCATGGGTAATGAATAGGTAAGTTAACTCAAACTCGTCCTTGAGTTCCTGCATCAGTTCCAGCACTTGGGTGCGTACCGTGGCATCCAACATACTGACGGGTTCATCACAAATGACCAGCTTGGGTCGGGTAATCAACGCCCGCGCGATCGCCACCCGCTGCTGTTGGCCTCCCGAGAGTTCCCCTGGATAGCGATCGTAAAATTCCTTAGGATGCAAGCCGACCCGCTGTAGCATGGCTTCTACTTGGGGTTTTGCGGTTTGGGGAGTAGCCATTTGATGGATCAACAAGGGATCGGCAATGCTATCCCCGATCGTCATCCGAGGATTTAAACAAGCATGGGGATCTTGGAAAATCATTTGAATATCTCGCCGTTGCCGCAGCATAGCCTGACGCTTCAGGGGAGCCAAATCCTGGCCTAAAAATTCGACTTGTCCCGCAGTAGGCTTGAGCAGTTGCAAAATTGTGCGGGACAGCGTGGATTTGCCGCACCCCGACTCACCCACTAGCCCCAAGGTTTCCCCTGGATAGAGGTCCAAATCGATGCCGTCCACTGCGCGAATCGTGCGATCGTTGGCTTTGGAAAAGACCTTGGCCAGAAAATTAGCTTCCAGGGTGTAGTACTGTTTTAAGCTCCGTAGACGTAATAGGGGGGATGGTGATATAGCAGACTCAGTCGATCCAGCAGGCTCAGCAGCAGGATTGTGGTTGCCTTGGAGGTAGAGCGCTGACTGCAACAGGGATTTGGTGTAGTCGTGCTGCGGATTTTGAAATACTTCGGGAGTGGCTCCCCACTCGACCAAGTGGCCGTCGTACATGACGGCAATGCGATCGCAATATTCACCCACCAGAGCCAAATCATGGGAAATCAGAATTAACGCCATATTGCGGTCTTCGCAGAGACGTTTGAGTTCCTGCAAAATTTGGGCTGCAACCGTGACATCCAAGCTGGTTGTCGGTTCATCGGCGATGATTAACTTGGGATTCAACAGCAGTGCTAGGGCGATCGCCACCCGTTGCCGCATTCCCCCACTGAATTCATGGGGATACTGCGACCAGCGCTCGGCTGGAATTTTGACCGCTTGCAAGACTTCTAGGGCACGGGCTTTGGCTTCTTTTGTGGAAATCTCAGGACGGTGGGCTTGGAGGGTTTCTAGGCAATGCTCGCCGATCGTCAACAATGGATTCAATCGCGTCATTGGATCCTGGAAAATGAGCGCAATTTCCTCCCCCCGGAACCGTTGCAGTTGACGATCGGAGAGTTGGTATAGATTTTGACCTGCAAATTGAATTTGACCTTCCACGATCGCCGCATCGGAGAGCAACCGCACAATAGCCCGCCCGATCGTGGATTTGCCACACCCCGACTCGCCCACCAAGCCTAACCGTTCCCCCGGTTGTAGAACGAGCGAAACATCATCCACAACCCAAGGTGCATGAGAACTGTAGGCAATCTTGAGGTGATCGATCGTGAGCAATGCTTCAACCATAGGAAAGGGAAGATTAAGGGAGAGCAAGGTAATGAGTGCACTTTTACTGGTAGCACTTTTACTGGTAGCACCTTCACTAGGGACAATGCTGCTAGGGATGCTGCTAACGATAATGTCATCAATACAATCTTGCAGCAATCTTACCCTGAGTTTGATGGTGCTCGCGTCTTTAGTGTCACGTCTTTAGTGTCGTGTCTTGAGCAAGGCCACCGTGCTAGGGGCGTTCTTGGGGATTCTCAACGGTTTGCCCTAGCTGATGCAAAATTCCATCGCAGTAACGAATCAGGGTTTCTAGCCGATCGATGACCTGCTGGGTGCGTTGCCCCTGCGTCTGTGCTTGCCGTGCCGCCGTCAAAAACGTGCAATCCAAACCCACGAGCCGCAGTTCTTTACTAATTTCAGCTTGATAGGATTGCACCTTAATCCGATGGGCAGGGTGGATATCCTCTAAGGGGATTGTTAGGATCTGCTGCCGGAACATTTGCTGGAGATTGGCGACTCCTTCGGTCATCGTGGGAACCGTCAGATTGGTGGCAGGAGAGGCAACACGATCGCGATCGTGGGAAGGATGGGTTACAGCAGCCTGACGCCGATCGGCCCCCTCTCTCACAGACTGCAACAGTTGCATTAGTTGATCCCGAAAGTCCTCATAAATCTGATGCTGTACGGGGGAATCCTGGTTCATCCTGGTTGGCGGTGCAATGCTGGCGGTGCAATGGGGAAAACCTTATAGTTGCTGCGGGGATCGTCCTCAGGCTTTTCTAACAACATGAAGAAGTGTATCAAGAATCTTGATAGAATGGGGGGATATCTTCTAAAAGTGCTTAGCAACAGCGAAAGTTGTTAGAACTTTCCTCAACCCCGGATTTTTCAACAACAGAGCTTTTGTTTTTTAAAGAAAATTTCACAAGAGTGCCAATTCCTCCACCCAGATGCAATTTTGCATCCCATGGGGCAATGGTTGGTAAAGATTAAGTTAACAATCTAGAAACCCATGGTTATAAGTCCATAGTTATAAACACATGGTGCACCTGGAGCGTTTTTCACCCTTTTTGACGGAATTTTGTTTCAATCTCCTGACGCTGACCCTAGGATGATTCGATACTTTCAAGAACTTCGAACTTCACTGTCGAACTTCACTGTCGAACTTCACTGTAGTCTGCATCCTGTACCCTTCCGCAACCAGCATCTATAGACTGTCCTAGCAAAATTCCAGCCAAGTCTTTATCCAAATCTAGTGCATTCGGGCGGCTAGCATGAATCTCCCCATCCGATCCCTTCCTACCGATCTCAACCTTCCTCCTTGGTTGCGAGCCTGCCTCTTGGATGGTGCAGCCACGCCCAATGACCCCGATCCCTGGAGGGGCAATGACTTGATTTGTCGAGCCTTTGACTTCGCTTACAAGCTCCATGAAGGGCAACGGCGCGTTTCGGGAGAACCGTATATTGCCCATCCGGTGGCCGTTGCGGGAATTTTGCGGGATCTCGGGGGCAGCAGTAGCATGATTGCCGCTGGGTTTCTCCACGATATCGTAGAAGATACGGAGGTGTCCTGCGAGGACATTGAAGAGCGGTTTGGCCCGGAAGTGCGGGTGCTGGTGGAGGGCGTCACGAAGCTCTCGAAATTCAATTTCTCTAGTAAGAAGGAGCGGCAGGCCGAGAATTTTCGGCGCATGTTCTTGGCCATGGCCAAGGATATCCGGGTAATTGTGGTCAAACTGGCCGATCGGCTGCATAACATGCAAACCCTGGAGCATCTGGCGGACGAAAAGCGGCGGCGCATTTCCCAGGAAACCCGAGATATTTTTGCACCCTTGGCCAACCGTCTAGGGATTGGCAACATCAAGTGGGAACTGGAAGATCTTGCGTTTAAATACCTCGAGCCGGAAGCCTACCGCGAAATTAGTCAACGGGTGGCAGAACGACGAACTGTTCGGGAAGAGCAACTGTTTCAAGTGAAAGAAACGCTCAAACCTCGCTTAGAAGAACTTGGGATTCACTGGCTAGACATCAGTGGACGGCCTAAGCACTTGTATGGCATCTACCAAAAGATGCAACGGCAACAGAAAGAATATGAGCAAATTTATGACATTGCCGCCATTCGCATCATTGTGGAAAACAAGGATGAATGTTACCGAGCCTTGGCGGTGGTGCACGACATGTTTCGTCCCATTCCCGGACGATTTAAGGACTACATCGGCTTACCGAAACCGAATCGTTACCAATCCCTGCATACGGGGGTGATTGGTCTAGGTGGTCGGCCCTTGGAAGTGCAAATTCGCACCATGGAAATGCACCATGTGGCGGAATATGGGATTGCTGCCCACTGGAAGTACAAGGAATCCGGGGGCTCGAATAGCACCCAGATGAATACGACCGATGAGAAGTTCACCTGGTTACGTCAACTTTTGGACTGGCAGAGCGATCTCAAGGATGCGCAGGAATACTTAGATACGATCAAAGATAATCTTTTCGACAGTGAAATTTACGTCTTTACGCCCCAAGGCGAAGTCATTCCCCTCAGTCCCAAGGCGACACCCGTCGATTTTGCCTACCGGATTCACAGCGAAGTGGGTAACCACTGTGCCGGGGCGCGGGTGAATGGACGGATGGTGACCTTAGATACTCGCTTGGAGAACGGCGATATTGTTGAAATTCTCAATCAGAAGAATTCGCGGCCCAGTTTGGACTGGTTGAATTTTGTTGTCACGCCCAGTGCCCGTAACCGGATTCGGCAGTGGTACAAGCGATCGCACCGGGATGAAAATATTGCCCGAGGTCGCGACATGCTGGAGAAATCCCTGGGCAAAAATGGCTTTGAGGCGTTGCTCAAGTCTCCGCCAATGCAGACCGCCGCAGAACGATGTAACTACCAGAGCGTAGACGATCTCCTAGCAGCAGTGGGATACGGCGAAGTGACGCTGAACCATGCGCTCAATCGGATTCGGGATGCCGTGAAAGCCCAGTCCCCCGCTCCAGCCTCGGAGACGACGGCGGCCACGGTCAACTTCAGTCCGAAAACCCCTCCTGCTCCGACACCGATGCCCTCGAAATCACCGATCGCGGGGGTTGAGGGCTTGCTCTATCACATTGCCAAGTGCTGTCACCCAGTACCGGGGGAATCGATTATTGGGGTAGTGACCCGAGGCCATGGCATTTCCATCCATCGCCAAGGGTGTCCCAACTTAGAACGAGTGGAAGGGGAACGGTTGATCCCCGTCAGTTGGAATCCTACGAATAACGATCGTGGCCGACAGCAGACCTATCCTGTGGAAATTCAAATTGAAGTGATCGATCGGGTGGGAGTGCTCAAAGATCTGCTTTCCCGTTTGACGGACAACAATATCAATGTGCGCAACGCCCAAGTTAAAACCTATCCGGATCAGACAGCCACGATCGATCTCGGCATCGATATATGTGACCATCGACAACTGGAACATACCTTTACCCAAATTCGCAAAATGACGGATGTCTTGAATTTGCGCCGTGTCACCCAGGTAGATGAGTCATTACTCGCTTGACTAATCTTAACTAATGTTGAATGAGGGATTGGTGCGTTATTGGGATGTGTTACTTGTCCTTGGGAGCCTTGCTGGGATGCCTGACTGGGATGTCTTGGTTGATACGTCTATTTCATTTCAAGAATTGCAAAATCTTCCGGGATTTCCAGTCAGCAGTTGTATAAATTGAACAAGGTCAGTTCTCTGTTTCCAGTTTTGATGCATGAATCTAAACGCATCCCTTGGACTCTAGGACAATACGCAATGAGATGGAAATTCCCTTCCTGGAATTAAAGCTCTTTGGATCACAGGCGGTTGCACTCAGTTTTCCTCTGTAGCGGAACTTTTTCCCTGCATCATCGTCTGATTCCTGCATAAAGTCATTCAAGCGAGTCGTATATATACGGCAGTAGGCTCACCTAATCCCCCAACGGTTTGTCCTTTGAATCGACCTCGCCCTATGACACTTCTTGAAGTGTCTGCCATAAAAATCGCCGAATTGGTGTTTAGATTCTATGAAGGAAGGGGAATTCCACGGAGTTCCTTGGTGGTTTAGGTAGTATAAAAACACTCAGTACCCAGGACGTATAATCTCCTGAATTTGGTTGATTTTCTTCGAAATTAGAAAAATCTCCAAGTTTCCGGGATGTGATGTGTCTAACCACTTGGGGCTGAGGACTCGGCTTAAGATGCTCAAGACCCAGGGATTGACCTCAGGAGAACAATGAGTGAAGGTTATAACAGCAGGGGCACAGTGGACGTGAATCATTGGGTGAACCATAATTTTCGATCGATCGGTGCTGAAGAACAACAGCTCTACAATCATTTACTTCAGACAGTTCAGTCAGAGACTCCCCAAGAGTTGATCGATCGGATGCGGCTGCTTTTTATCGAAGGCACCAACTATCCCGATCACAATGTTCTTAAAAACTTAGATCGACTCCTCCTCTCAGATATTGAAATTGAAGAATTTCAATTCATTCTGAATCGCTGCATTCATATCCTGACCAATCGTTGGCAAGGTCGGCCCCAAACCCAATTGGCCATTCCCGACCTCATCCATCTGTTTGAAAGTTCTCCGTCTCGGCCTGTGAATGAATTTAGCCGAGCCAAGGCAATCAAACGGCTGCGGGAATTCATGCGATATTTCCTGGAAACCGAGCACTTTTTAACCTTGCGTCGATTGGCGCACGTTCTGGAAAGTAATAACGATCCCGCCCAAACCCGACTTCCGCTAGGTAAGCTGATTCGTCGGTATCCCTATCTCTATTCCCATTGCTTGGTCAGCGAATCCAGTTCCGTAGAAGATCAACAATCGATTCGGGACTTGCAGGACACCATGCAACGGCAGTATGAACTGGATCTATCCCAATTTGTGACCTATCAAATCCGGCGATCGCACCTGTTTAACCGCACTGGATCGGAGACGGTCGGTCGTACCCTCTATCCGGTCAAAAATCCGACTTTGCTGACAGAACCGGAAGTCTGTTCAGCCCTACGACAATTTGCAGGGAAGGTGCAGGGTAATTGTACCCATCGTGACCTCGCACAACGGTTTATCACCCATACCAATGAAGTGCGATCGTTTAAATCCTTTAAGGATGATCTCTACGAATATCTACTATTTACTGTGGATCCAGAGTACGGTCGTCGGCAGTTTAACAATCAACTCTATGACTGCCTAAATAAAGTTTTGCCGGAAAATAATGCTCAACCCTTTAACGAGTTTCTATTGCTGCGGACTTGTAGTCAGTTACTGAATTTCCTGATTGTTGAGAGTCCGCAACGACCTAAGCATTTTGTGTTTGTGGATTTGTTGTCCAATATTGGCCCAATTTTTACAACTAGCCTGTTGTTGAAGATCGTACTGATTTGTCGGAAAGTTAAACCCTATCTAGAAAAGCGGTTTTCGATTCTCTTCAACCACTATGAAACCCATGCCCAGGAATCTGTGCAATGGCTGGTGGCATCCCTGGAGCATCTCAATATTGCCCTCAGTACAAATTTTGGCAAAATGAATGTGGCCTTGGTGAATCAACTGGTTTAATCACTGGTTTAATCAAAAGTCGGTTTAATCAAAATCGAGTGGAGTTGAAACTGGTGTCAATGGCTCAGAAACACCTCAATGCCCCCAATCATCCCTCGATGCCCCCAATCATTTCCCAATCATCGACTGTCGCAACTCATCTCCTTCAACAGCCCCCCTCATCAACTGTGCCCCAATTGTGTGAGTGAGATCGACGTGTAGTCTGTGAGATATGTAGTCTGTGAACTGAATTCCGTAGCTCTCTTCAATGCGGGACTGCAATCCGAAAAAGCGAATGGTACGATCGCAACCATGACCGGTAACGCTCTTGATAGCCATTTAACGGGTAGGCATTGATGAGTTAAGCGATTTCCGCCTGTTCTGGTTGTGCCACAGTAGCCTCTAGGTGCGATGACCTCCTTTCTCCCCCCCAGCGAAGAAAATTCTCGTCCCATTTTTCCTGTTGAGTTTGATCCCGCGATCGAGGAAACCCTCCTCAGTTTCGATGAAATCCAAGCTGAACTCAATTACCGCAATGCCCAGTCCGCGTTGCAGGAAATGGTCGATCGCTTAGATCTACAACCCCAGGAACGGCAGGGCTTGGAGCAGGAATTAGCCAGTCTATCCAGTATGTTAGAGAAGCTGGAGCGATCGGTGGTGCACATAGCAGCCTTTGGCATGGTGGGTCGGGGGAAATCGTCACTGCTGAATGCTTTGATTGGACAACCCGTGTTTCAAGCAGGGGCGATCCATGGAGTCACGCAAACGACCCATCAGGCAACGTGGATTCTGAACCAAGAACCCCTCCCCTCGGCCCAATCCCTCTCCTCAGCACAACAATGGATTCGCAAAGCCACCAGCCAAATGGGCGCGCAGATTGAATTGATTGATACCCCGGGGATTGATGAAGTAGGGGGAGAGGATCGGGAACTGCTGGCGAAAGCGGTGGCTCAGCAGGCAGACCTGCTTCTGTTTGTGGTGTCTGGGGATATTACCCAAGTGGAATTTCAGGCCCTGGCTCAACTGCGGGAAGTGGGTAAGCCGATGATTCTGGTCTTCAACAAGATCGATCAATATCCTGAAGTCGATCGCCAGAGTATTTACGCCAAGATTCGGGATGAACGGGTGAAAACGTTACTGTCCCCTGACGAAATTGTCATGGCTTCCGCTGCGCCTCTCACCCCGATCGGTACTCGGCAGGCCGATGGTCGGATTGTTGTGCAGATGGTGGCGGGGGAACCGCAGGTACAGGATCTCAAGCTGAAAATTTTGGAGGTGCTCGATCGGGAAGGCAAAGCCTTGCTGGCCTTGAACTCCATGCTGTTTGCCGATGGGATTAACGAACGGATTGTCGATCGCAAGCTACAAATTCGGGAATCCAGTGGCGATCGGGTGATCTGGAATGGGGTGATGGCGAAGGCAGTGGCGGTGGCGGTCAATCCCATCACCGTCATCGATATCCTCAGCAGTGCCGCGATCGATGTAGCCATGATTCTCAGCCTGTCTAAGCTCTATGGCATTCCCATGACCGAAAAAGGCGCGATCGGGTTACTGAAAAATATCGGCCTCGCCATGGGGGGAATTAGTGCGAGTGAGTTGCTGGCAGATTTGGGCTTGAGTTCTCTCAAGGGCTTGCTGGGGTTAGCAGTGCCGGCAACAGGGGGCCTATCGGCGTTGCCCTATCTATCCGTGGCGATCGCCCAAGCGGGCGTTGCGGGCGTGGCCACCCATAGCATCGGCCAGATTGCCCGGACTTATTTGGCCAACGGCGCAACCTGGGGACCCGATGGGCCAAAGGCGGTGGTGGATCAAATCTTATCATCCCTGGATGAGCGATCGATCCTCAGCCGCATTCGCGAAGAATTGCGAGCGAAACTCGGTCGGCAGCAGTAAAGGGAGAGGGGCAATTATCCCGCCCCTCCTTGGGTCGCACAATCAAAAAACCTCCTTGTGTAGCACGCACAAAAAAACGAGTGAACCGAAATTGCCCACTCGTTAATTTTGTTGAGAAGGCTTCTGGCAGTAGAGGTATTACTCACTCCTTGCAGAAGCCATCGTTTCAGCTAACGTTTCGCAGTTTCCCTAACGCTTTGCCCCTGCTTTTGCAGAAGCTGCTTCATCGGGATGAATGCCCAAGCGGGTCAGGTTAATGCGGCCTCGGTTGTCGATTTCCCGAATCTTGACAATCACTTCATCCCCCACGGAGACTTCATCTTCCACGGTCTTGACGCGGTGATCGGCGAGTTGGGAAATGTGAATCATGCCTTCCTTACCCGGCAGGAATTCCACAAAAGCCCCGATCGGGATTGTGCGGGTCACCCGACCGGCATAGACATCCCCTTCTTTGACCCGTTTGGTCATGCCTTCGATAATGGACTTGGCACGGGTGGCTTTCGCCCCATCCAAACCAGAAATGGTAACGGTTCCATCATCGGCAATGTCGATCTTCGTTCCCGTTTCTTCGGTGATGCCCTTGATGGTCTTCCCACCAGGCCCAATCACCATGCCAATTTGTTCTGGATCGATCTTGATCGTCATCAAGCGGGGGGCATAGGGCGACAGTTCAGCGCGGGGAGTGTCGATCGCCTCTAGCATCTTGCTTAAGATGTGCAATCGAGCCGGTTGGGCCTGTAACACCGCTTTACGAATCACGTCCATCGGTAGCCCAGCAATTTTCATATCGAGCTGGAGAGCCGTAATCCCACTGTCAGTACCGGCGACCTTAAAGTCCATATCACCCAGGAAGTCTTCAATGCCCTGGATATCGGTCAAAATTCGGATTTCGCTCCCCTCTTTGATCAGCCCCATGGCAGCTCCGCTCACGGGCTTGATAATGGGGACACCCGCATCCATCAATGCCAAGGTGGATCCTGAGACGGAACCCATGGAGGTGGATCCGTTAGAAGATAAGACTTCTGAAACAACCCGAATTACGTAGGGGAAATCGGACTTCTTCGGTAACACCGGAATCAAAGCCCGCTCGGCCAAGGCCCCGTGACCAATTTCCCGCCGCCCCGGCGATCGCATCGGCTTGGTTTCCCCAACGGAGTAGGGCGGCATGTTGTAGTGGTGGATGTAGCGCTTTTCGCTATCCGGGTGGAGGTCGTCCAATTCCTGGGCATCCCCAGGAGAGCCCAGGGTTGCCACGGACATGACTTGCGTCAAGCCGCGATTGAACAAGCCAGAGCCATGTACCCGCTTGGGCAGAATCCCCACGCGGCAGGAAATGGGACGGACTTCATCCAGTTTCCGACCATCCACCCGCACGCCATCTTCCACCACCTGTTTGCGCATCAGCTTTTTGGTGATGGACTTAAAGGTTTCCGGCAATGCTTTGGCGTTCGCGGTTGCGGCGACTTTGACGGGATCCTCGTCCGGCAGCAATTCAATTTCTGCTTTGATGGCGTCTTTGACTTCATCTAGCGCCGCATCCCGAATGTTTTTATCCTTTTCAAAGCGACCTAGGATTGCCTTCACTGGGGCAGTCGCCCGATCGGCGATGAAGTTTTCCAGGGTTTGATCCACTTCCGGTGCTTCTTCTTTCACCAGTTCAATGCCCAGTTGCTTACAAATTTCCAACTGGGTGCCGATCAATTCTCGGACGGCCTCATAGCCAAAGTCGATCGCTTCGATCATGTCTGCTTCGGGCAACTGGTTTGCCCCCGCTTCCACCATGATGACGCCATCGGGAGACCCCGCAACCACGAGGTCTAAATCCCCCTGCTCAATTTCTTCGTAGGTAGGATTGAGGATAAAGTCATCGCCCACTAAGCCGACGCGCACGGCTGCCATCGGACCATTGAAGGGAATTCCGGCCAGCAAGGTCGCCATGGAGGCCCCGGTTACGGCGAGGACATCCGGCGGCACTTTTTCATCTAGGGAAACCGTCGTGGCCACAATTTGGATATCATCCCGCAACCAGCCTGGAAACAGGGGACGCATGGGGCGATCGATGAGCCGTCCAATCAAAATTGCCTTTTCCGGTGGCCGCCCTTCCCGGCGCAGAAATCCCCCTGGGAACCGGCCTGCAGCATACATCCGCTCTTCGTAATCTACTGTCAGGGGAAGAAAATCAATGCCTTCTCTGGCTGTGGAGCGTGTCACCGCCACCAGCACGGCGGTGTCCCCTGATTCAATCAGTACAGAACCACCAGCCTGGGGAGCCAGCAGTCCCATCTTCAGTCGAATCTCTCGTCCATCGAAAGATATCGACTTGGTCACTTCTTCCATGTATTCCTTTGTCCTTTGCTTTTTCTCTTTTATCTATTCTGACGCAATCCTAACACTGATTTAACTGAGTCAAGAGGTGACTTCGATCGCCCCATGGATCAGGGGATCAGAGTCATACATGATGCCCATCGATCGGTCTCTTGATTCGCTCAAAACAGTTACTGTGGAGTTATTGCTCTTCTTTAGCCGCTCACTTTATAAGGCATTCTAAACGATTCCTTCGGGTGAGATCACACTGGCCGATCGGCAATTTAAGTAACACTTTGAGTAACACTGCAACTACGCTTTTCAGTCAACGCACTATTCAGCAAAATTTCCATTAAAAAATTCCATCAAAAAAGGTGGGAATTCCCACCTTTTACCTAATATTAAGCCGAATTTTCAGGCTGAATCTATGACCTTTATCTAGGAGGCATCCTGTCTAGTAAGCAGCCTATCTAATAAGCATCCTGGAGTTCGTAGAAGTCGGGGGAGACGTAGTCCTTACGCAGAGGCCAACCCACCCAATCTTCCGGCATGAGAATACGCTTTAACTGTGGGTGTCCTTCGTAGACAATGCCGTACATATCGTAGGACTCGCGCTCCTGCCAGTCAGCCCCTTTCCAGATCCAGTAGACCGACGGAACTTTGGGATTGTCCCGAGGCAGCGACACCTTTAAGCGTACTTCTTCGGCTTGGGTGGCATTATCGACCACTTTAATTAAGTGATAGAAACTCACCAGAGCAGCACCGGGGCCTGCATCATAGGCTCCTTGGCACTGCAAACAATTAAACCCGTAGGCATAGAGGGCACTGGCAAAGGGAATCAGGAAATCTGCCTCCACCTGGATCATTTCGACCCCGGAAGCATCAACGCCTAGGAATTCATGGTCAAACCCTTGGGCTGTCAACCACTTGGAAACCGTTCCCGCTTCTGCGATCGCGCCCGCTGCACCGGCTGCTTTCTTGTCTTCTGGCATACTATGCTTTCTCCTTTGCCGCTTCTAACTCGCCTGCGACGGGGATGCCAAAGGCTTCCATCAGCTCCTTCGGTGGAGCTTGGCGGGTTTCGGCCATCAGGTACTTGCCATCCACGATCGGCTCCACGGGCTTCAGGTTGTGGGTGGTGCTGTAGTAGCGGTGGGTTTGCCGCAGCATGCCCCGCTCTTGGATGGATTCGTTGGCCACTTTTTTCCGCAGTTTGACGATCGCGTCAATGATGGCCTCTGGGCGCGGTGGGCAACCGGGCAAATACACATCCACGGGAATCAGCTTGTCTACCCCACGCACCGCCGTGGGCGAATCCACGCTGAACATCCCCCCGGTAATCGTGCAAGCACCCATGGCAATGACGTACTTCGGCTCGGGCATCTGTTCGTACAGGCGCACCAGGGCCGGAGCCATCTTCATGGTCACGGTACCCGCAGTAATAATCAGATCCGCTTGTCGGGGGGTTGATCGGGGCACTAGGCCAAAGCGATCGAAATCAAACCGAGAACCAATCAATGCTGCAAACTCAATAAAACAGCAGGCAGTTCCATAGAGTAACGGCCAGAGACTGGATAACCTAGCCCAGTTGTACAGGTCATCCACCGTCGTCAGAATCACGTTCTCGGACAGTTCTTCTGTGACTGTAGGACGCTCAACGGGGTTCATCATCAGACTTTGCTGACCTGCTTTCAGATCGGGATTCATGACCATTCCAACGCTCCTTTCCGCCAAGCGTATACCAGACCGACTACCAGAATTGCGATGAAAATCAATGCCTCCACGAAGGCAAGTAAGCCTAACTTATGGAACGCCACCGCCCAGGGATACAGGAAGACTGTTTCCACATCAAAAATGACGAACACCAAGGCAAACATGTAGTAGCGAATGTTGAATTGGATCCAAGCACCACCCACAGGTTCCATCCCCGATTCATAGGTTGTGCGACGTTCAGGGCCACGCCGACTTGGGCGCACTAGCTTTGCCGCCAGTAACGCTAGAACGGGTACTAGGCTGCAAACCAGCAAGAACCCGAGGAGATACTCATAGCCGCTTAGTACGAACACGATTCTGCCTCTCTATTGACCGCGCTGCCTCTTCGTGGAGTAAGCAAAATAACTTAGTTAACTTTCATTATAGTCAGCCAAGGTCTTTGCATTTTGCTGATTTCACCGCTTAGCCAGACAAAGTTTTAATCGGAAGAATTCACTCTAGCCTATCCATCGCAGCGGAATGACTAGGCTAGAGTCTATACTTTCTGGCCTTGCCAGTGCCTGTGCCCCTGCGAGACACGGTTCGCTGAAGCTGGATGGAAATCGGTCGCCCTGCAATCGCCATGTAATAATAAGTTCTGTAACAAAGGTTTCAGATTTGCTCGACTATTCGTCTACCCCGATTCAGCCATGAGTACCGAAACACCGGACACCCCAAATGCGCAATCTGCGGAGACGCCGCCTGAGGAACAAGTCATTCAGCTCGTCAGCCCAGAGGCAGCAGACTCCACTGCTGCTCCTGAAGATTTTGATTGTTACGAATGTGCTGCCTGTGGTTATGCCTATGAGCCTCTCAAAGGTGATAGCCGCAGTGAAATTCCACCGGGAACAGAGTTTAAGGATTTGTCTCCCAAGTGGCGCTGTCCTGTCTGTGGCGCACCCAAAAGCCGTTTTCAAAATATTGGTCGAGCGGGCAAAGCCTCAGGGTTTAAGGAAAATCTGCGCTATGGATTGGGGGTGAATACCCTGACACCGGGCCAGAAAAACCTGCTCATTTTTGGCAGCTTGTTGCTGTTTTTCATCTTCTTTCTGAGCCTATACGGGCTGCAATAGTTTGACGTTTAGACAAGAGGCTACGAGTCATGCATTGGATTTTGAATGGCTGGAAACGCCTGCTAGGCTGGAAACGCCTGTTTGTGGTGGGCGCGATCGTCCTCCTGAGCACGGTTTCCCTGATGGCACCAGCTAACGCAGCCCGTCTTCAGGATCTTCCCAATGAGCCTTGGGAAGTGGTGGCTTTACCGACCCAAGAAAGCATGTTGGATCTGGCGTTTACCAGTAATCCAAACCATGGCTGGATGGTGGGAACCAATTCGACCTTGTTGGAAACCTTTGATGGCGGCCAAACCTGGAAGGAACGCCAACTGGATTTAGGCACGCAGAAATATCGCTTCAGTGCGGTGAGCTTTGCGGGGGATGAAGGTTGGGTGGCGGGGCAGCCCGCGATTCTCCTGCATACCCCCGATGGTGGCCAGTCCTGGGAACGGATGCCCTTGAGCGAAAAATTACCCGGTTCACCGGAATTTTTGGAAGCCTTGGGCCAGGGTGACCTGGAAATGGTGACTGATGTGGGTGCCATCTACCACACTACTGATGGTGCACTGAATTGGAAAGCCATGGTGGATGATGCCTTCGGGGTGGTGCGGAGTTTGCATCGATCGGCGGATGGCCAGTATATTGCTGTTTCTTCGCGCGGGAATTTCTTCTCCATTTGGAAGCCCGGTTCGCGTCAGTGGGAGCCGTTTAACCGCAACAGTTCCCGCCGTCTGCAAAATATGGGCTTTACCCCCGACGATCGCCTGTGGATTATTGCGCGGGGTGGCAGTATTCAATTCACCAATTCCCCCGACCCGGAAGATTGGCAAAAGGCTCAGGCCCCCGAATCCTTTAACAGTTGGGGCTTTTTGGATATGGCCTACCGCACAAATGATGAAGTGTGGATTGTTGGGGGCAGTGGTTCTCTCTTAGTCAGCTTTGATAACGGTCAAACCTGGTACCACGATGCCAAGATGGATCAGGATGTACCGGCCAACCTCTATAAGATTGAGTTCCTCAACGAGAATGACGGTTACATCTTGGGGCAGCGGGGTACCTTCCTGCGCTATCGCGGTGCTACAGCCTAGATATTCTTGTCGGGCTCGACATTCTTGTCTGCCTAGACATTCTCGAACCTGCTGAGGCACACGACTGCAAGGGGAGCAACCTGAGCCTGGGAGATTCTCTGGACGCAGGAAAACTGCTGAATGGCGGCCATCGGTGGGGGACGGGCGGTCATTGTGAACCTGCGTTAGCCACCGTCAACCCAAGATTTAGCTGGAGTTGGAGCAACCGGCCCGATCGCTTGGATGAGACAGGTTAATAGAACTTAATATTTCCTATCATCCTTGCATCATCTCATTTCATCCTGTATCTCTCATTGGAGATCCCAGCTTCCGTTGTAAATCCCTGTTGGTGTCCCTTGTGGCCGTTTCAGTCGTGTCCTATGATGATTTGTATCGAAAATTAACTTGTTGTTTGTGGAGGGGCTTCGATGGCTGGTACTACTGGTGAGCGCCCATTTGGCGACATCGTGACAAGTATTCGTTACTGGGTGATTCACAGCATTACCATTCCAATGCTGTTTATTGCAGGTTGGTTGTTTGTGGCAACGGGCTTGGCTTACGACGTGTTTGGTACGCCCCGTCCTAACGAGTATTTCCCCGCAGCACGTCAAGAATTGCCCATCCTGAGCGATCGCCAAGATGCGCGTCAGCAGATGGATCAATTTGTGAAAGACATCCAAAAGTCGAAGAAGAAATAGTCGTCCACTTTTTTATCCAAGGTTAGAGTTGCTATGGCTAATCAACCCACTGTTTATCCGATTTTTACGTTCCGTTGGCTGGCCATTCACGGTCTAGCTGTACCCTCCGTCTTTTTCCTGGGTGCGATCGCTGCAATGCAGTTCATTCAACGCTAGATAATTAAAGCGAGGATAGTGATATGGCAATGGAGAGAAGTTCTAACCCCAACAAGCAACCGGTGGAACTAAACCGGACATCCCTCTACCTAGGTTTGCTCCTAATTTTTACGCTGGGCATTTTGTTCTCCAGCTATTTCTTCAACTAGGTGATTGTCTCAGCTAGTTTAGGGTTGGCTCGTTTTTTTTACAATTTCGACTTTACGAAGCTTGCTGGTTAGGAGAAGAAATCAATGTTGCAGAATGGTCGCATCCCTCTGTGGATCGTTGCTACGGTCGCCGGAACTGGCGTGTTAGTGGTTGTAGGTCTGTTTTTCTACGGTGCCTACGCGGGTCTGGGTTCTTCAATGTAGTCTTGAATGGAGTCTTCGGGCTGTATTCCAGATTTTTATCAATGCAAAAGCCGCCTCAAGTTAGGCGGCTTTTGTTTTGTCGAACTGGAATTTTGTCGAACTGGAATTTCGTCGAACTGAACTGGTTTTGCGGATCTGCTGTCTCAGCGGATTGCAGCAGTTGCAGATCTCTGAAAAGCCCATGAAAAAGGGGCGATCGAAGTTTCGATGCCCCCTAAGGTCTAAGTACTTTAGCTTTCAGTACCTGAGCTTTCAGTACCTGAGTCTGTAACTTTTAAGCGTCTTTTTCGACGTACAGGAACAGCAAACCCATGCCAACTAGAGGCAGGAGCCAGCACACTGCGGGGATGAGAAACCAGGTTAAGTAGGATGCTGCGTACATAAACGTTTTCCTATCGATCGAATGATTCCACCTGTGAATCTACTGCGAAATGATGAAGCCTGGTTTGCAGTTCTTAGAATTCTTAACAATTGCGAGATGTTGCTAGGGATTAACGCATCACTAAATCCCGTGCTCCAGCCGCTTCCAGAACCGCCTGTCTGGCCCAGCGATCGGCCTCTAGAATGTCCTCTAAGCTGGGTTGTTGGGTGTTCTGAGTCTGGTAACGATCGCAGGTCTTCTCAATCAGTTTAGGAATGTCTAGGAATTTAATTTTTTCATCTAAGAAAAGCGCTACGGCTTGTTCATTGGCTGCATTCAGCACCGCAGGCATACAGCCCCCGGCCCGACCCGCTGCGTAGGCCAGGTTCATGCAGGGATATTTTGCGTGATCGGGCTCTCGGAAGGTGAGACTGCCCACTTTCACGAGATCCAGGGTTTCCCAGTCGGTGTAGATGCGATCGGGGTAGGACAGGGCATAGAGCAGGGGCAGGCGCATATCGGCCCAGCCCAGTTGAGCCAGCACGGAGGTGTCCTGGAGCTCGATCATCGAGTGGATAATACTTTGTGGATGGATCACAATGTCGATCGCGTTGTAGTCCATGCCAAACAGGAAGTGGGCTTCGATGACCTCCAAGCCTTTATTCATCAACGTGGCGGAGTCGATCGTGATTTTGCGACCCATGGCCCAGTTGGGATGCTTCAGAGCGTCGGCCACCGTGACATGGGCTAAATCCTCCACTGGGCGATCGCGGAATGCGCCCCCGGATGCCGTTAAAATCACCCGCCGCAGACCCTTGTCAGGTACACCTTGAAGACATTGGAAAATGGCCGAATGCTCGGAATCTGCCGGGAGCAATTTAACCCCGTGTTTCTGGATCAACGGCAGCACGACGGGGCCACCCGCAATCAAGGTTTCTTTGTTGGCGAGGGCAATGTCTTTTTTCGCTTCGATCGCCGCGATCGTCGGCAACAGTCCTGCACAGCCAACGATACCCGTGACGACCACTTCCGCAGCCCCATAGCGGGCCACTTCCACGACCCCGGCTTCGCCAGCCAAGATGATGGGTTGGGGTTTCAGATCCGCGATCGCTGCTTTCAACTCCTCCAGTTTGCTTTCATCTTGCAGCGCAATGATTTCTGGTTGGAACTGCCGCACCTGCTGGGCAAACAACTCGACATTACGCCCCGCAGCCATCCCGACAATCCGGAATTGCTCAGGGTACTGGGCCACAATATCCAGGGTTTGCGTTCCGATCGAACCTGTTGAACCGAGAAGAGTTAGTGCTTTCACGATCGCCACACCTAAACGTCTCCCTTATCTTACGGGAAAGGGTCGAACTTCCTAATCCGTGGCACGGGGGAACTCGGCTACTTTCCGAAAAGCGAGGATTCCAGCCCGTAGAGCAAGATAGGACTTTGATAAGAATGCAAGCAAAAAGACCCAGACAGTAATTATCTGTAAACTTTATCTGCCACTTCTTAGCCCAGCCCCTACACTGAAATTGACTTTGATGAGGCGATCGCCATGACGAATCCCCAAGGCTCTAATCCAGCCACCGCCCCCAAGGGAAACGCAGCCATGCCCGATGATAGTCGGGGGATAATTCTACAGCGGGGAGGTGAAGAAATTGTCCTGGAAAAATCGGAAGATCGGTTTACGGTCAAGGCTACTTCAAAGGAAGAGGTGCCAGGGTTAGCGGCCCAGGTCTCGGCACAAGTGAATCGGAACTCTCCACCTAAAATGTCGGAATTTGTCGTGCCTGCCCATCAGCGAGATCAGGCAATGGCTAATATTCGCAATTCCGATGTCGTGAAATATGCCAGCCACGTTTATTGCTTTAAAGATGACCCCGCTTCACGGGTTTATTTAACCAATCAATTAACGGTTCAGTTTGCCCCCCATTTGGGTGATCACAGTGTCACGCAAATTACCAATGAATTTGGTTTGAAACGAGTCAAGCCGATCGAGGGAATTACCAATGCCTTTGTCTTTGAGGTGACTGATGGATCTTCAGAAAATCCAATTAAGGTTGCTAATCGCCTCATGCAACGATCGGACGTGCTAACGGCGGAACCTAATATTATTGTCGAAAGTCAGCAACATTACCGTCCCCGTGATCCGCAATATCCTAAACAATGGCATTTAAATCATAATGGTGGTAATGAGTTAGCCTCCGGCTCCCATATTTTTGCGGAACAGGCGTGGGATGTCACCCGAGGCAATCGATCGGTTGTGGTTGCGGTGATGGATGACGCGATCGATGTGAACCATCCCGACTTCCAGGGTTTAGGAAAAATTGTAGCTCCCCGCGATTTTCGAGGGAAAGATTTTATGCCGTTGCCCGATGAACCGGGGGAAGATCATGGAACCTCCTGTGCAGGGGTGGCTGTGGCAGAGGAAAACGGCATTGGAGCGGTTGGAGCAGCTCCGGGCTGCGCGCTGATGCCCATTCGGACGACCGGATTTTTGGATGACGAGTCGATCGAAGAGTTATTTCTTTGGGCGATTAACAAAGGTGCTTCCGTCATTTCCTGTAGTTGGGGGCCGAGTGCGGTTTACTATCCCCTTTCCCTGCGGCAAAAGGCCGTGCTGACCCGTGCGGCGACCCAAGGAAGGCGGGGTAAGGGCTGTGTGATTGTTTTTGCGGCGGGGAATGCCAATCGACCCACCGATGGGGTGGTGAACGAACGTGGCTGGCCCCGCGATGCCATCAAAGGCCCTACCCGTTGGTTAGGGGGCTTTACGGTGCATCCCGATGTGATTACGGTGACGGCGTCCACCAGTTTGGGTAAAAAGGCCGCCTATAGCAATTGGGGGCCGCAGGCGTCGGTTTGTGCGCCGAGCAATAACGCCCCCCCCGGCGTAGGCTTACCGGATCTGGGCTACGTGGCGACGCCGCCGGAGGTGAATATCTATCTCCCTGGTTTAGGCATTGTTACGACCGATCGCGTGGGGGCAGCGGGCTATGATCCGTCCAGTTACACCCCGGATTTTGGTGGCACCTCCAGCGCTTGCCCGTTAGTAGCTGGAGTCGCGGCTCTGGTACTGTCTGCAAATCCCGATTTGACCGCGCGGGAAGTGCGACAAATTCTGGAACAAACGGCAGATAAAATTGTCGATCCCGAGCCCGATCCGCAATTCGGATTTCGCAAAGGCACCTATGAAGCCAGTGGCCGATCGGATTGGTTTGGTTACGGAAAAGTCAATGCTGCAAAAGCTGTGCAAATGGCAGTGAAGAAACGGGCGGTACCGTTGACTGCGCCGCGATCGGTACAAGCCCAAAACAATACTGCACAGACTATTCCCGATGGGGATCCCCAGGGCGTATTAAGCACTGTACAAATCAATGATACAGGTACGGTTCAGGATATTAGCGTGACGATCGACATTGATCATGGCTATTTGGGTGATTTGGAAATTCGGCTGGTGGCACCCAGCGGGCAATCGGTCCTACTCCAAGGTCGCACGTTAGGGATTAAAACCAAGTTGCAAACGCTCTATAACCTGCAAAATACACCTGCGTTGCGTTTGCTCTTGGGGGAAGCCAGTCAAGGTCGTTGGCAAGTTCAAGTGATTGATTCGGTACCCACGGATTCTGGCACGCTGAACTGGTGGCAACTCAAGCTGGGTATTTAACCCGGCAGATTTAACTCGGCAGATTTAACCCTACTAAATTGAATCTTGCCCAATCTAACCCTTAGCTTCTAGCTAACCCTTAGCTTCTAGAAAGTTATAAATCGCCCAATCTCCGATCGCGCAATAGCCAATTTTGGCGTAGATGTGATTCGAGGTTGGGTTTTTCAGATCAGTAAAAATAAAACAGGCTTGGCAACCCTGATCAAGCTGTATTTGGCTAATGGTATGCACGCAGGCAGTGGCATAACCTTTACGTCGATGGTGTAGAGGCGTAAATACTGGGCCAACTCTTGCAAACTGCGGACTAAAACGCTGAGCACATACAAAGGAAACGGGTTCGCTATCATGACTAGAATCACTAATGGCATCTAGCCAAAGATAGGCACGCTGTTGTTGGATAAACAAATCGATCGAAGCGTCTACATCATCAGTGGCATTAGCAACCGATCGTTCTGGGAAAACCTCTTGATTAAACGTCCGATAGGCTTCGATTAACCAAGTTCGATCGGTTTCGGTAGCTAATCTTAGGTATCCCGATGTGGGCGCAATCGGTTGACAGGCCGTGAGTTGATGTAACCGCATCGCCATTTCCAGTTCATGGGACTGTCCCGTCGTGGCTGTCCAAAGGGAAGCAAACTGCTGGGCTTCAGTCACCATTGCAGAAACACCAGGCATCGATCGACCCTGCGCCTGTAAATGCTCAATGACCAGTTGGATTGCCCTAGACTCCAATCCAAAGGACAGTAACAATGGATAGGGGGGCATTTGTAGCACGACTCCAGTAATCTCGCTTGCATGGTCTAAATAGGCTATGAAGCATTGCTGTAAGCGATTTTCGTCTAGGGCTGCCAGCGTTTGCCAGACGCCTAGCAGCAGATTGTTCTCCGCAGGATATTGCAATAAAAACTCAGTGAGCGCTGCTGAAATTGTTGCGAAATCAGTGATGGGATACAGTTGCATTAGGAATCCTCCAAACGACGGATGTATTGGGGCGGAACATGATCGGTCAGCCACACGCCATTCTCCGATCGGTAAAATGTCAATCCAGCTTGGTGCATCGCAGCGGCATCCACCACGAGCACCACAGGTTTACCATGGCGCATTCCCACTTTTTTCGCAGTCATGGTGTCGTAGGACAGATGGACATGGTGCCGCGTCATTTTGAGCAACCCAGTTTGCAAAATTGCCTCGACCGATCGCGCCCCCGTCCCGTGGTAGAGAACCTTAGGCGGTACTTGTGGTTCCAATTGCAGATCAATTGCCACGGTATGGCCTTGGTTGGCGCGGATTTTCTCCCCCGTTGCATCAAAGGAGAAGCGCTGTTTGTCATTGGTTGTCACCACTGCTTCCAAGTCCGCACGGCTGATAGCGAACCCATGCTGAGCACAGGCTTGTAATAAGTCTGCCACACTCACCCAGCCGCCGGGTTCCAATTGCAGCCCGATTTCCTCGGGTTTGTGGCGTAGGTGACAACTGAGGTATTTACTCACGTTGGTTCGGCGATCGCGATTCATGGCTTTCTCCCAAATATCAAAAAAGTGATTAGCATAGAGTCATGATTCATAGAGTCATGATTCATTGAGTCGTCATTCCACTGTGAGGTCACATCCATGGCCGTCAAAAAGCAATTTCGTAATCTAGAAGAACTCCTCTCAGACTCAGATATTCCTGTATTAGTAGACTTTTATGCAGAATGGTGTGGCCCTTGTCAGGTCATGGCGAAGGTGTTGGAACAGGTGAATGCCCAGACGACCGATCGGCTCAAAGTTGTCAAAATCAACACGGAAACCTATCCTCAGCTAGCCTCGCAGCACGAAGTCACAGCCCTACCCACCTTAGTTCTCTTTAAACAGGGACAACCCGTCCATCGCATTGAAGGGCTTGTGCAGGCAAAACAACTTCTGGCACAGATCCAACCGTTCCTATAACCAATCCAGTCCTATAACCCATCTATCAACGAATCTGATTGCAAAGCATGGGATAGCTTTGCAATGCTACAAGTACATTCGGGTTACACAAGTACATTCGGGTTACACAATTACATTTGGGTTACACAAGTACATTCGGGTTAACGTGAGTTCGACGAGAGGAGTGGCATAAAAGGAAAGCTGAGACTACGGTTGAAAGAAGACATAAACAAAGTTCTTTCGAGTCTCAGCTATGGAATCTATCGTATCGCGCTTGGATGTCACAGCGATTTTCTGTGAGGTCGATGACTTCTGCCAGCAATTTGCACAAGTTTGGTCACAGCAACCGCAACTGCCCTCTATGCCTGGAGAAAAGCGGTGTGGCTCTCGACTGCACTTGAGTGAGGTGATGACGATTGTGATCGCCTTTCATGGGTCAGGGGCAAGAACCTTCAAAGATTTCTATACCCTGACCGTCTTGCCCCACTGGCGCAATGCCTTCCCCAACTTGGTCAGCTACACCCGCTTTGTCGAACTGATGCCTTGGGGTCTGATGCTGTTGTGTTGCTTTGCCGTGACCCGACGCGGCAAAGTTACTGGCCTGGCCTTCATTGATTCGACGCCCCTGGAAGTCTGCCTCCCCGCGCGGGCCCATGCGCACAAGGTATTCAAAGATCTCGTCGGTTGGGGCAAAAGTTCGACGGGTTGGAAGTTTGGCTTCAAGCTTCATTTGATCATCAATGAGCGGGGCGAACTGCTAGCCTTCAAACTGACCCCAGCTAACACCGATGACCGTCAACCCGTCCCCGAAATGACCCAAGACTTGTTCGGTCAACTATTTGGGGATCGAGGCTATATCTCACAGCAATTGTTTGAGCAACTCTACGATCGAGGCTTACAGTTAGTGACCAAACGCAAGAAGAATATGAAACAGAAGTTGGTCAAACTGATCGACAAAATTCTGCTGCGTAAACGCGCCCTGATTGAGACGGTGAATGACCAACTCAAGAATCAATGCCAGATTGAGCATTCTCGTCATCGCAGTATCTGGAACTTTCTGGTCAATTTGGTCGCTGGGCTGATTGCCTACACCTATCAGCCCAAACTTCCCTCCCTTGACTTGAAGTCTAAAGGCTTACCTGCCTTGCCTGAAGCTATCTTTTAATCCGTCGAACTCACGTTCGGGTTATACAAGTACATTCGGGTTACACAAGTACATTCGTATGACCATTTGCAAGGTGATCGGCCCAACGGGTGGTTTCTGGTAAACGATATTGCTGAGTACATTGTAATGTGAGTTGAATTGCAGTGTCTAAACCAATGCGATGACCCACAGAAACGTAAATGGGTTTGACCTTGGGTTGCGATCGCACCACTGCACCAATCACTTCCTTCCGATCCCAAATTGGTTGCCAATCGCCCCGTTGGTTCCCCACGGATTCATGGTGGCCTAGGTGGTAAGTTTTGGCGACCCCGATCGCGGGAATTCCGGTCAGTAACCCAATTTGGCAGGCCGAACCACAGCGGCGTGGATGCAAATAGCCATTGCCGTCACATAGCAGTAAATCGGGTTGGGTGTTCAGTTGCTCAAAGGCCTGGAGAATGGCAGGGAGTTCCCGAAATGCAAGCAAACCGGGAATATAGGGGAATCCGATCGGAGCCAGGGTGACCACTGACTCATGCAATGTTAAATCTGGAAAGTTTAGCACTGCGATCGCGGCTCTAGCTTGATCGCCGATAAACCCCACATCGATTCCTGCTACCCAACGCACTGTCCCAAAATCATCCTGCCGAATCACTTGGGATCGCAATTGATCTTGCAGCGCGATCGCGGCTTCGATCGTTGTGGGCGGGTGATAGTGCAAAGGTTGTAAGGGCATGAACTCAAAAATGGAAAATTAGTGAAATCAAATTAGTGAAATCAAAAAAATTAGTGAAATCAAAATGAGCCATTGGTAGGCGTAGGCCCGATTAAATGCAGGCCAGATTAAATTAGGTGGGTACAGTGCATGCTAAATAGATTGGTTAAGGGCCAACAGTCCTATCCCGATACAATCAACCAATACAATCAACCAATACAATCAAGAACATGCACAATCGACCTACACAATCAACCCACATAACCAACCTACACAATCAACGCTTCCACAGAGAGATCTTTCAACGTGATTGTAAAGTTTCGTTGCTCACCTGTTGTCGCATAGCCCATCACCACCTCACTAGCGATCGCCACCGTCAGCATCACTAAATTGCGGGCTAGGGGATAATCACACAAATCCTCCCGACTTGCCGAGGGCACGCGATAGTGGGCATTCCAAATGACCTCCGCATAATCGGTAGCTAAGCCAGCATGAAGACAGGGCCAATTTTGCTGGGCACAGGTATCTGTCACCGTTTGCCGCGATGAACTGTTATCAAATGCATCAATCACGAGTTGACTGCCTTTGAGCAACTTCATCGCGTTGTCTGATGTCAATTTCTGCGTATTCGGGCTAATTTCTACGCCCAATGCCCGATAGAGGTTGTTCGCCAGTACTTTTGCCTTAAAGCCCCCGACTTCCGATCGGTAATAGGGCTGTGTTGAGAGATTATGCTCTTCAACACGATCGTAGTCAATCACCCGTAACGCCTGAAATCCCGATCGCGCTAAAGTCTCTGTAATGTTGGCTCCCAATGCCCCTGCGCCGCAGATGGTAATGGGAACGGCCTTAAATTTCTCCATCACGGCTGGGGTGCGGTAAATGTGCTCATGTAGAAACATTGACATGGTGGATCCCTCCTATCAGTGATATGCCTAGCGATACGCCTGCGGCTGTTCAAGCCTCGGCCTGCTGTTCAATGACACCGACCAAGGCTTGCAAATCGAAATCGCGGTCGCGATCGCTCAGGCAAATGCCAGAACTTAAAACTGTCAGATCTGCTTTGGCGATCGCGCTGACATGGTGCTGACCTGTCCGCGTTTGCCATTCCACCGTCCAATAGTCCCCTTGATCCTGGAAGCTATGCAGATCCCCTCCACCCATTGCTAAGGCCGCTTGTAGGCGCTGGGCTGCCTGCTCAGGCTGGGTACGGGAGGTAATGGCAGCAAAGGCCAATTGATAGGCCGTGCGCATCTCGGGCGTTAAGCCTGAAAACTGTAAAGCTGCGGGCGTTGTGCCCTGTTGGAGCGCAAGCCGTAGGGCATCCGCCTGCCGAGGATCGGCCAAGCGATCGATTCCATGAAACCACCAAATTTTCCCCTGCCGTCTGGCCAGAATTGGGTCAAAGGGCTGACCTTCAGAAACTAAATGGACAACAACTGGTTGAATCCCCCTCGCCAACTCACTAGGAGCCATTCCATCCTGAGCCCACCCAGTGGCCTTCCCATAACTCGCAGACCGTAAATCTCGATTTCCTGGGGTTCCTAAATGTTCTAAGCGTTGGCAAAAATCTCCTTCAAAGGAAGGATAGGCTAACCAAATTAAATCCCTCAACTGGAGGATTAACCGAAGATGAAACTTAGGTAACCTTTGCAAGTATTCATCCACCATTAAAGGAGATGCAATTTCCACCACTCTTGCCGTTTCAGTATTTCGCGGTTGGAAGAGGCCCCAACCTGCAAACGTTATTGGCTCTGGACGAAAGGTATATACCAAACCGGCAATGCGAGTCCAAATTCTTCCCCCGCTGATACAAGGTGCAAGAAACGTCGTCGATCGTAATTGGGTTTCCTGGGCAGAGAGTGTTGCTAATAACTGAGAAATGGGTTTCATAGACTCAACATGAACACAAGGAGATTTGCTAAGGTTATGTAAACTTGTTCTGAATAGACTAAATGGTTATAACTTGAATGCTATGGAGTTTAAGCAGCCCCCTGAATATTCAAGTGAGCTAGCATACTCAGGCCAACCAGGATATTCAGGTTAATCCAGTGCAATTAATGGGTTGGAAGTTGCATTGATTACTGCTCAGGCTGTGTAAATGTGATACGTTACAGGCATTGCTGGTGAGATGCCAATTCTGGATGCAGACAGAACTTTGTACGTTCCTAGTCCTTTTCTATACATCTACTCTGAATCTCTGATTTGCTACACGAAATTTTCTTTTCTTCTCATCAAATATTTCCAACATTGAGTTCACCGAGTTCACCAACCCATTAATTTGCTGAGTTTGGTGTTTTTGATCACTCTATAACGGTGTGTTTAATCACCTTAAAATAAAGGAATCATGCTGAAGATTGATGAATTGTGCCAATGGCATTAGTTGTCCGACACTCAACTGACAGCTAACCCAATCGCCGAGCTGTTGGTTGACCCAAGGGTGTGCTACACATAATACAAAGTATTATAACCTGAGAAAATATCTATGCAACTTTTTCTGCGCTGGTGAGTGGTCAATGTCACTTCTCGCGGCTCAGATTGGCATATTAAGTAGGTTGGCTTAAGTAGATTAGCTTAAGTAGGTTGGCGTATTAACAGTAAGTGCTGTCCGTGAATCAGCTATGCGGCTTTCCCCCTTTTTCAAACATGATGTGACTTCTTGGCAGATTCCGCTGAGACTGATCTTGGTCTTGCCGTTTGTGCTACAGATTGTTGCGTCGGTTGGAGCGCTGGGTTGGCTGTCCTATCTCAATGGACAACAGGCTGTGAATGAAACAGCTGGCTACCTATTGTCAGAATCCGCGAATCATATCGATCGCCAATTGCGCAATTATTTGGCGATTCCAGAACAGGCGATGGCGAATAGCGAGTTAATTACTCGTAACAATAATTTATCTTCTAAGCAGTGGAAATCGTTGGAATCCATTTTTCTGCGCCAACTTGAAATTAATCCAACCCTGGCCTCCATTGGTTTGGGGAGAGAGAATCGGGAGGCGATCGGTGCAGAACGGTTGTCGGATAATGCCCTCACGGTTTGGCGTTCAGGACAAGCCACCAACTACGAACTGCAAGCTTTCTACACCGCAGAAATCGGAAAATCAGCCCAACCCATTCGACGCAATGCGAACTTTGATCCAAAGCGATCACCGTGGTATCAAACGGCGATCAAGGCAAAGGGCCTCACTTGGAGTCCAATCTCTCCCCATGCCAGCGGCATGACCGCCTATTTGTATGCTTCTCAGCCTTTGGTGATCAACTTTCAGCCGCAGGGAGTTTTATTTAGTAGTTTGAATCTGGGGCAAATTAATAACTTTTTGCGAGAGGTGAAGCTGAGTCAGCGGGGACAGAGCTTTATTATTGAACGATCGGGCCTGCTGGTTGCCACTTCTACCAGTGAAAAACCCTTTCGGCCTATTAATCAAGTCCATGGAGCTCAGCGCACCTCCGCCCTGGAAAGTATCCATCCGGTGACGCAAGCGGCGGCCAAATATATCATGGCGGAATGGCCTGAATCGGTTCCCCTGAAGCGTTCCTATCGACGAGAATTGTTGGTTTCTGGCAATTCCTACTTTCTGCAAGTCCAGCCCCTGCGGGATAGCCGAGGGCTAGATTGGTTGATTGTTGTCATTATTCCCAAAGCAGATTTTGCAGGACAGGTGAATCAAAATACCCAAACGACGATCATTTTGTCCTTAGGAGCCTTGGCGATCGCCATTATTGCTAGCACCATCATCAGTCGCATCATCACTGAACCGTTGTTAAATTTATTAGCGGTCAGTCAGCGCGTTGCCTTAAGCGATTTTAGTCAAAAGGCCAAGGTGGGAGCCATTGCCGAGTTTTCCGTGGTGGCGCGATCGTTTAACCAAATGCTCCAAGATTTGCAACAGTCTCGGCGGCAGTTGGAAGAGTACTCTCGCCTATTGGAAAATAAAGTCAGTGAGCGAACGGCCAAGCTACAGCAGGAAATCAGTGAGCGGATGGTGGTGGAATCGGCATTACAATCGGCGAATCAAGAACTACAACGCATTGCCTACATTGATGGCTTGACGCAAGTGGCAAATCGTCGTCACTTCGATGAATGTCTACAGGCGGAATGGCGGCGACTGGAGCGGGCTGGGTTGCCGTTGTCGTTAATTCTCTGTGATGTTGATTACTTTAAAGCCTTTAACGATACCTACGGCCATCAGATGGGTGACGAATGTCTGAGACAGGTGGCAACGGTGCTGCAACGGGCGGTCAAGCGGCCTGGGGATATTGTGGCTCGCTATGGCGGCGAGGAATTTGGCATTATCCTCCCCAACACCACCGCCCGAGGTGCCGCTCAAATTATTACCCGTATCCAAAGCAAATTGGGCGAATTAAAAATTCAACATGAACAGTCCAAGGTCAGCTCCTGGGTCACCCTGAGCTTTGGGGTGGCCACCATGATCCCCCTACATGATATTGATGCTTCAAAAATTGTCACGATCGCAGATCATGCCCTCTACCAGGCTAAACTCAGCGGCAGAAACCAAGCCATTAGCCAAGAAGTCGCGTTGTAACTGATATCAACAACACCGGAAGATCCCTTGAGTTTCGATCTCCCGGTGCCTAGTCTGTTTTTGATGAAAGCTGCCTAATCTTGCTTCAGCTTAGGCCGATAGGTAGAGACGACTTGCAACTCCTTAAGCTGCTTGTCTTCCACGTTGGAGGGCGCATTGGTGAGCAAACAGCGGGCCTGCTGGGTCTTCGGGAAGGCGATCGCATCCCGAATCGACTCTTCGCCCGCCAACAGCATCGCCAAGCGATCGATCCCGTAGGCAATCCCACCGTGGGGCGGCGTGCCATACTCGAACGCTTCCAGCAAGAAGCCAAACTTGCTCTGGGCTTCTTCATCGCTGAGGCCGATCGTTGCAAACACCTTGGCTTGCAGATCGGGTTGATAGATCCGTAAACTACCGCCACCGATTTCGTAGCCGTTCAACACAATGTCGTAGGCTTGGGCGCGGGCCGTTGCCAGGTTGTCGCGATCCTCCGGGAACGGGGAGGTAAACGGGTGGTGCAGTGCTTCCAACCGCTTTTCATCGGCATTCCACTCGAACATCGGGAAATCCGTTACCCAGAGCAGATTCCACAGGCTTTCGTCGATCAGGTTCAACTCCCGACCCACCACCTGCCGCAGCCGATCGAGGGTCTTGTTCACCGTCGCTGTATCCCCCGCCCCAAACAGCAGGAGATGTCCGGCTTGGGCTCCGGTACGCTGGAGCAATTCGGCCTTTTGTTCCGGGGTTAGGTTGTCTTTGATGGCTCCGATCGTGTCGATTTCGCCATTTTCCCGCACGCGGATGTAGGCCAGTCCCTTCGCACCTGCAACGGTCGCCTCGTTGAACAGATCCCCACCGGGCTTGATCCGCACGTTGGAAATGGCATCATTGCCCCCCGGAATCGGCAGGATTTTAATAATGCCGCCCTTGGCCACCGCATCGGAGAAGACCTTAAAGCCAGAATCCTTGAGGATGTCAGACACGTCCACCAGTTCCAGCCCAAAGCGAGTATCGGGCTTATCGGAACCGTACTTCTCCATCGCTTCTTTGTAAGTCAGGCGGGGAAAGGGACGGGGAATGTCGATGCCTTTAACTGCCTTGAAGATGTAGCAGACGAGGCGCTCGTTCAGATCCAGAATTTCCTCCTGACCCATGAAGCTCATTTCCATGTCGAGCTGGGTAAACTCCGGTTGCCGATCGGCCCGTAGATCCTCATCCCGGAAACAGCGCGCCACTTGGTAATAGCGATCGAGCCCCGACACCATCAGCAACTGCTTAAACAACTGAGGCGACTGGGGCAGGGCAAACCATTCACCGGGGTTCACCCGAGACGGCAGAATGTAGTCCCGTGCGCCCTCTGGGGTGGATTTGGTCAGAATGGGAGTTTCGACTTCGGTAAATTGCTCTTCATCCTCCAAGAACCGCCGCGCCGACTTAATCACCTGGTGGCGCAGTTGCAAGTTCTTGCTCATGCGCTCCCGCCGCAGATCGAGATAGCGATACTTGAGGCGCAGTTCTTCCTTCACCGTCTCCGTTTCCGCACTGGACACCTGGAAGGGCAACTGTTTGCGCACCGCACTGAGAATTTCAATCTCATCGGCATAAATTTCGATTTCCCCCGTGGGGATCTTGGTATTGAGAGATTCCTCAGGCCGCTGGCTCACCCGACCCGTTACTTTGATCACGTATTCGTTGCGAATGTCTCCGGCGATCGGGTGGGATTGGGGCGTGCGATCGGGATCGCTGACCACTTGCACGGTTCCGGTCTTATCCCGCAGGTCGAGAAAAATCACAAAGCCATGATCACGGCGACGATCGACCCAGCCGAACAGGGTGACAGTTTCTCCGATATTGGCTGCTCGAACTTGACCGCAATAGTGACTACGCATGGCTCCTAATCGTTACTTCTAACTAAATTGAAAACCTTTCCATTATGCCAGCATTTGCCGCATTACACCGGACTGCAATAAAAAGCAGCCCAGCCCCTTCGGGCGCGATCGGGATAAGGCGAGTTGAGCTTTCTCACGTTCCCGTAACATTCCCTGGAAAACGGTTATGCCAATGGGGGGTAAGGATTAAGATTTCGGGGACGCCGTCAGATTATTCGTTTGATCCCCCGACTGACAGGATTTTCGTAACGTAACCCTGGATTACACAGCCCTGGATTACACAGCCCTGGATTACACACTCTATGGAAACATCACAGAAATCGTTCAACTGGAAAGCTATTCCGCTCTATGCACAAATTGCGATCGCGATTGTCCTAGCGATCGGCGTTGGAATTGCGCTGGGGGCGGGTCATGCCAGCGAAGCCGTTCAAGGTTGGGCTAATCACCTAGCCGTGCCCTGTACGCTCATCCTCAAAGCCCTGCGTACCCTGGCGACGCCGCTGATTTTGCTAGCCGTGCTGCATACCTTTTTGACCGCTGACATTCCCGGTCGATCGGGCCGGAAACTCGCGATTTTGCTGATCACCAACACTACGGTCGCGATCGTCATTGGTCTGTTGGTCGCTAACGTGTTGCAACCCGGTCGCTTTGGCAAGCTGGCGGCCCCCACCGAAGGGATGCATGGCAAGAGCTTGGATCCCTGGGGACTGTTGCAGGACATGGTACCGGAATCGGTGGTCAAGCCCTTGGTGGATAACAATGTTTTGCAATTGATTTTCCTAGCCTTGGCCTTTGGCATTGTGCTGCGGGGCATTAAAGCCCACCAAATTGCTGACGGAAAACGGGACTACGTGGCCGTGGAACAGGGCATTGCCGTGATGTTTGAAGCGGTGATTCGCATTTTGCACTGGGTGATTGCCTTGGTCCCGATCGCAGTCTTTGGTATCGTGGCAAAAACGATCGCGATCCAAGGCTTTGAACCATTTAAAGCTCTGGGTGTTTTTGTACTAACGGTGATTCTGGCTTTGCTACTGCAAGGAGTTTATTACCTGACCCGCGTCAAGTTGGGTTCCTGGGTCAGTCCTGGGGGCTTTTTGCGGGGTGGGGCAGACCCTTTAATTACCGCTTTCTCCACGGCGTCTTCCACGGTGACGATGCCCATTACCTTTGAGGCGTTAATTGCCAAGGTGGGCCTGCGGGAATCGTCTGCCTCCATGGGTGCATTGGTCGGCAGTAACTTCAACAACGATGGCACCGCCCTCTACGAAGCCATGGCAGCGTTATTCATCGCCCAGGTTTTGGGGCTCAACCTCAGCCTGCCGCAACAGTTAGTCGTGATTTTGACCTCGATCGTTGCTTCCGTCGGGGCAGCGGGCATTCCGGAAGCCGGACTGGTCACCATGACGCTGGTGTTTAGCTCCGTTGGGTTACCCACGCAGTACATTGCCCTACTGATTACGGTGGATTGGTTCCTCGATCGTTGTCGTACGGCCATTAACGTGATGGGAGACATGACCGTCAGTTGCCTGCTGGATGGGTCAACCCCCCACCAACCGGAGACGGAACCCTTTCTGCTTGATCCCACAGTGGTAGATTAGCGACCACCTGCCGAACCGACCCCCGAAACCCGATAGAATATGGGGTCGGTATCCTAACGTCGGGAAAGGGACGGGGCAAGATGATGGAATGGCATTCGGTGAAAGACTACGAGGACATTCAATATTTCAAAGCCGATGGCATTGCCAAAATCGTGATTAATCGTCCCCACAAACGCAATGCCTTCCGTCCCAAAACCGTTGTTGAACTCTACGAGGCATTTGCCAATGCCCGTGAAGATAGCCGCATTGGGGTCGTTCTGTTCATGGGGGCAGGGCCTCACAGCGATGGCAAATATGCCTTCTGTGCCGGGGGCGACCAAAGTGTGCGGGGCGAAGGCGGCTACATCGACGAAGAGGGTGTGCCACGCTTGAATGTGCTGGATTTGCAGCGGTTGATTCGCTCCATGCCCAAGGTCGTGATTGCCTTGGTGGCAGGCTACGCGATCGGGGGGGGCCATGTGTTGCACATGCTCTGTGACCTGACGATCGCGGCGGATAATGCAATCTTTGGGCAAACGGGGCCGAAGGTCGGCAGTTTTGATGGCGGCTTTGGCGCAAGCTATATGGCACGGATCGTGGGGCAAAAGAAGGCGCGGGAAATTTGGTACCTCTGCCGCCAATACGACGCCCAACAGGCACTAGATATGGGTTTGGTCAATACGGTGGTGCCTGTGGAGCAGTTGGAAGCGGAAGGCATCCAGTGGGCCCAGGAAATTCTGGAAAAAAGCCCGATCGCGATCCGATGTTTGAAAGCTGCCATGAATGCTGATTGTGATGGGCAGGCAGGGCTGCAAGAATTGGCAGGTAACGCCACGATGTTGTATTACATGACCGACGAAGGGGCTGAAGGGAAGAAAGCTTTCTTAGAGAAACGCAAGCCCGATTTCCGGCAATATCCTTGGCTGCCCTAAGGAGAACGGAGCCAATGCCTAGGAAAATCAGAGAGTTAAAAAGTCTATTATTGAAGGCAGGATTTACGTACGAGTCTGGGAAAGGTAGTCACACTAAATGGTCTCATCCTCTGTTACCTGGAAAGCTAACACTGTCAGGCAAAGATGGGCAGGATGCGAAACGTTACCAAGAGCAAGACGTTGAGAGTGCGCTCAGACAAATCGCTCAAATCGAAGGGGAGAATTCATGAATACTCGTTACACCATTATTATTCAATGGTCAGATGAGGATCAATGCTACGTTGTGAGCCTACCGGAATGGGGTGACTACTGCCACACCCACGGGGACACCTACGAAGAAGCCCTACAAAATGCCTGTGAGGTTCTGGAATTGCTCACTGAATCAACCCTGGAAGAAGGCAAGCCTTTACCAAACCCACAGTTATTTGGGCAATTTTTACAATCAGAGTGTGTGGATAAACAGACAGCTTAATAACGGGTTAAACTTGATAGCTTTCTTGGAAAGGGTTGCTAGCAGGTTATTTGGGTGTCAAGGTTGAAGCATTTTTCGAGGCGTTTTGCTTAGCAATGCTATGAGATCGGTGTCTCCCGGCTAAGAGCAGTTTGAGAGAATTGGCAACTGATGTAGATGAGATCGAGGCTTTCATCGTTTTAAGATTCGGGTGGGATTTTAGTTTGTAATACTTTAATCAATGGCGGTATTTCTGACTGAATAACATCCCAGACAATATTAAGATTGACATCATCGTATTCATGCACGAGCCGGTTTCTCATGCCGTTGATCTCTTGCCAAGCAATATCAGGTAAGGTTTGTCGAGTCGCTTCTGAAACTCGTCGAGCAGCTTCGGCAATAACCAAGAGTCGGCGGATGACTGAATCTTGAAGCTGAATGTTGTTGATAAATTCCGCTTTTTTACACTGGCCAACATAAGTGACAACTAGTTTTGCGGATTGCAGCATGTCAAGCAGAAATTGCAGATCTCGTTGCATAAATCACCTGGGCTGAGGAAAGAATTTCGTGGCGGCGGAGATAATTCCGACTGGATTCAATGCCTTGACGGGTGACTAGATCCACAGCCCGATCGAAAAGAGTGGTAAGTTCTGCTTCCATCTGGTCGAGGGTGTTGAAGGTGGGATGCGCGTCTGGATGAAATTGCACCAGGATATCAATATCGCTGTCGGAACAAAAGTCTTCTCTCAGAACGGAACCAAAGAGAGCAAGCTCTGTCACCTGCCATTTTTGACAAAATTCAGCAATTTGCTCCCTAGGAAGCTCGATCGCGATTGTCATGATTGACTCCTTTTAGTTTTGCGATTGATTTCTTGGGTGATATCTGCTACTAGGTCATTTTGGTATAGAGTTGGAAGCGTTTTTAGAGGGGGCTTACTTTGCGATGCGATCGGGGGGAGAAAACGACCTATATATTAACAACAATTGTCCGAGGAAGGAGTGTGTCTATCTTGGTTTGAAGATAAGTGCACGGACAATTTGATTGTGTGTCTTAATACATCCCAGCAAATATTTTCTCTGCTAACTTAATAGGATGACTATTTAGCTTTTTCAGTTCATATGAAAGTCCAACCTGGCATGATTCAACGTCACCCTAATGAGGATATTATGGCTCGAGTTGAGCGGCGTTACAGTAAGAATGCTATTTGTTTACTTGTGATGAGTACTCTATTAGTGAGTCCTTTTCCAGCGTTAGGGCAATCTTCTCAAATATCAATTGACGATCGTGGCGTGCCTGTTCTGGCCCTTGAGTTAAAGGATATTCTCCCGAACGTGCGTCAGACGCGAAGAAAGCGGCGCACACCTAAGCCTTCCCAGCGGCCTACGAGGGATAGGGATACAAACGATTCGCAAATGCCAGACCAAGTTCCGCCTAGTCCTTTTCCCAGGAATTCTCCGACACCTCGTCAGCCGAAGCCGCCAGCCCCGATCAGTCCTCAGGAGCAACAATTTCTAGAGAGCCTTTCTCCGGATGAACGGCAGCTTTATACGGTGATCCAGAGAGCCAAAAAAGTTCTTCGGCAGCAGGCCGGTGCTAATTTGTTAGGGGGACTCATGGGCTTCTCACCCAAGCAGGTGACTCAAAGTCCACAAGACCTCGACCGAGAATTTCAAACGATTATTCGCGATAGTAGGAACTCAAGCAGTTCTGAAACTACGGTAAAGGATAGCAATCACCCGACGGGTGCAAAACCGGGTAATCGATTAATTCAGCGCCTATTGAATAGACGCAGCAATGAAACCCATGAGCAATGGCATACCAGGATTGATCCCCTAGTCTTTGCCACTCCACGGGATGAGTATGAAGCGTGGAAAGCAACTTTATCCTCGACTGATAAACAAGCCTATGATACCCTCGTTCAAAAACAGAGACAGAAGCAGAGCGAAGAAGCGGGCAGAATATTGCAGGATCAAATCAGACGCGATTTATCCTGTCGATGGGTGACTGATCCTCAGGGAGATGGCTTCGATAAAATTCAGGTTTGTGACGACTAGCCATTGGGCAGTTTGGCTCGGGGTGGGGTAGCAACTTATGAGGGCAATTTGCTACCGCCTTGCTAAGCAGTTTGAGGGTAGCGCTGTTCAAGATGCCTGTGTGCGAGGATTTCGATTAGGTGAGGTTGGTTGAACCACTTCTGCTAGAGGTGCTAGGCGGCGAGAGTTTCAGCTTTGTGGGCTTTGGCTTCGTCGGCTTTGGCTTGCTTGGTTGCGCTCTCTGGGGTTGAGCTTTGGCTGGATTCAGGCAGATACTTAAACGCTTCGGCATTTCCGCAATCCAGCCCCCGCCCCAGGCATCCATCGCACCACCATTACTGGCAGGTCGCAACGGTAAGTGGCCTCGCTGTGCCCGCAAATCCGCATTCAGAATTTGCCTATGCCAGCCAACCTTGCCTTCGAACCGCTGGGAATCCTTGTAGTTCTTGCCATACATCCGCATCCAAATGCCCGCCTGGACACTGAACCCAAAGCGATCGTTGCTGTAATAGCGCCACAATTTATCCACCGTCAGCAGATCCTGGCAGGGAAACAGCCGAATATCGCGAGCCACCAGATACCCTTGATCCAACTGATCCGCCGCTTGCAGCATTAGATTGGACGTCATTTCATTGGCCGCTTCCCATTGCCCCTGCCGCAGTAATTGTTGTAGCGGTTCATAGTCGATTAAGCGGCTGGACGGCAGGGTCTCTAGGGGCGTTTGGGGAATGGCTAGGGCGGGTTTCGGCAGCAAAGTTATGCCAGAGACGAGTCCGATCGCGCTGACCCCGATCGCAGCAAGGCCAATTCCACCGATCGTCGTGGAGCCTGTAACCGATCGCCCTCCAGGCAACAATCTAGCCAACGGCAGTTTGGGCAACAACTTAGAACAGCGCGTCAATCTCATAGCAGGTTCCCACGTAACGAGTTCCCCATCAAACCAATGGGTGCCCACCATGTTACCCAAGAAATTCTAGACGTTGCCCAAGAATTTCCAGATTCCCCCCATTCAATCTCAACTAAATCGCAACAAAACAGATCGCAACAAAAAAGGGCCAAGATTGGCCCCCAAGCATGAATTCCAAACTAGGAATCAGTTTACCGAAAACCTACGGCTGCTTGCCATACAAATGCCAGCAACAGGAAGAAAACGGGAATTACAGGCATGATATCTACAAGCGGATTGAAGATCGAGTAAGCTTCCGGCAGCTTCGCCAACAGCATTGCAGCTTCCATGAATCGATTGCCTCTCCAACACAGTATTAATAATTGACACGCATTTTAACATAAACCGCTCTGCAAGAGGGAGTCCGATCGCGGGGAGCATGGGCCTCCCACAGAACCGCCCTATACAAAGAAGAAGATTCCTGGGAAACCCGGTAGCCCCGGAATCGGGTCGATCGGGGGAAGTTCAGGCGGTGGCGTGGGCGTGGGGCTAGGATTTGGGGGCAATGTGGGGGGCTGGGAGGAAGCGGTGAGTACGATCGTATTCAGGTCGTAGGTGGCGCTGAAGGGGCCGGTGGGAGTTGTTAAATTTGTTGTAATAATGCCTTGATTAAAGTTAACAGTTCCTTGGCTTTGGGCTAAGAAGCTGGCTGTGTCCGTCACGAATTTTGGCAGATCCAGACTGGTTTTGATCGTCCCTAAGCTCCCTGTGACATCGATCGCCGCAATGCCATTGGTAAAGACGATCGTGCCTGTGCCTTGCAATGCATCCTTGACCTTATCCGCAACGATCGCCCCTGTCGCAAAGCTGGTCGTCAATTCGCCAAAGGGCGTGGGAATATCGAGGATAATGTTCCCTTTGGAGAAGGTAAAATCGCCGGAAAAGGCGGTCAGGGGAATATTCAAATTCCCTAGAAAGCCCCCGGTTTGCAACGTGACAACGCCTTGATCTAAATCGACTAGGCCACTGATTCCACCCAATGCAACGGGCACTTTGGCATCATCCCCAAAGTCGATCGTCAAGTCGAGATCCCCAAAGGGCGTTTGCAAATCCGTTACAAAAGCTCCGCGACCAAAGTCGATCGTCCCTGTCACGGGGCCTAAGAGCGTTGGCGTATTTACCTGCACCTTCCCATCGGCAAAGGGAGCCGTGCCTTCTAAGCTGTTGACCAAATTCACGATCGTAGAACTGATCAAATCGGCAAAATTCAGCGTTCCCTGGAGTTGACCGCCGCCATAGGTCAGATTAGTGGTGGCAACCCCCTGATCCAGGCTAATGGTTCCGTTGAGCGTCGTTAGTCCAGCGGCTAAGTCTCCAGCGAGCTTCACCAAGTCCAAGGGGGCGTTGAACAGTTCACCCGTAGGGCTCGTCAAGCTGCCAGTGACGATGCCATTTTCGCCAAGGGTGAGGGTTCCGCTCGCGGATTTTAAGGTGTTTAAAAAAGCCTGGGCATTGCCTGTCCCAAAAATGGGATCTAGAAATGAGCCCGTGGGTGGTGGTAAGGGGTCTTCGAGTCTTAAGCCGGCTGAGGGGGGTGTGAAAGGTGCAAAACCGCTGGGGGACAGCGTGGACAGTAGCATGGAATACCTCGATGTGGTAAACGACTACCCAGGGTAGATGACTAACCAGGGTCGGTAACTACAAAGCGTTGATCATTGCCAAGCAGTAGATAACTACAAAAAAGTAGATCGCTACAAAAACATAGACAACTACAGTAGATAGCTACGCCCTGTACCTTAACAACTGTTTATACTAATCGAGGTATGTCTTTAGATAGAGTTGCCGAACTGCAAAGATTGGTTTTCCTAAAGGCTTTCACGGAAAGCTATCGAAATCCTAATTCCTCCATGTCTTGGTGTCTCCATTGATTGATTTGCAATTACCCTAGGCGCAGCTTGCAGTTGAATTTAGCCTGTTTGGTTCTGAATTCAGACACAGCTGCTGGGTTGCTCCCTCAAACGAGGGAGGTTGTTTTCAGCATTGTCTAACCTGTGACTGGTGCAATCCATTCAGCAAATTCTGTTGTGAAGGTGCCCGCTAGGATCGATTGCCGAATGCGTTGGGTAAACCGGACTAACTCAGTGATGTTGTGAATTGAGAGTAAGGTGTAGGCTAGTAATTCCTGCGATCGCAACAAGTGACTGATATAAGCCCGACTAAAGTTTTGGCAGACATAGCAGGAGCAGGTCTCATCTAAGGGGCGGAAGTCTTCCCGGAATTTCGCGTTTTTCAAATTCCAGCGTTCGCCCCCCACTAAGGCAGAACCATGACGCGCCAGCCGGGTCGGAATCACACAGTCAAACACATCCACCCCCGCCGCGATCGCCCGTGCCATTTCACGGTAACTGCCGACGCCCATGAGGTAGCGCAATTTATTCTGCGGCAACAGGGGAGCCGTATGCTGTACCACTTGATCGATCACTTCCGGCGCTTCCCCCACGCTAACGCCCCCGATCGCGTATCCCGGCAAATTCAAGTCCACCAATTGCCGCGCCGCCTCCGCCCGCAGATCCAAAAATTCGCCCCCTTGGACAATGCCAAACAGCGCTTGATCTGCCTTGCGGCTGTGGGCTGCGACACAACGCTTCAGCCATTCGTAGGTGCGTTCCATGGCTTTTTCCACCGTATCCCGTCCCACTCCAGGGGGCGCACATTCATCAAAGGCCATGATCACATCTGCGCCGAGGGTGTTTTGAATGGCGATCGATTTCTCAGGCGTTAGGTGAATCAGCGATCCGTCACGGGGCGATCGAAAGGTCACGCCATCATCGTTAATCTGATTAATTTCACTGAGGCTGAACACCTGAAAACCCCCGGAATCCGTCAGCATGGGGCCAGACCACCCCATAAACTTATGCAATCCCCCTGCCATTTGCACAATGTCTTCACCGGGTTGTAAATGCAAATGGTAGGTGTTGGATAAAACCATTTGTGCACCTGTGTCCTGAAGCTGCGCAGGTGTGACGGTCTTTACATTGGCCAATGTTCCCACGGGCATAAACCGAGGTGTTTCTACCACGCCATGGGGGGTGTGGAAAACCCCTGCACGGGCGTTGGTGTAGGAGCAAGTGGCTTGGACTTCGAAGGTGAAGGACATAGGGTTAGCTAGCCAGAGAGGAATGAAAGAGATAGGAGAATAGATTATCCATCGCGATCGCGATGGATACAAGATTCAGAAAGGAGAATAGCAATACCGGATTCGGGTTTAGTTAGATAGCATAAACACTAGGTAGCAGGAAGGCACTGCACTAAAGAAATTTGATCATAGATTTCTTGATTTTCTTCTTGGGCTTGACGCAGGTCATACTGTGCTTGTAAGTTTAACCAGAACTGAGGGCTATTCCCAAAATAGCGGGATAACCGCCAAGCCGTATCTGCGGTAATGCTACGTTTCTCAGCCAAGATTTCGCTAATACGGGTTTGAGCAACTCCAATGTCTTTGCTGAGACGATAGGGCGTAATCTCTAAGGGTTCTAGAAATTCCGATTTCAAAATTTCACCAGGATGAATGTGGGGAAGACGATCGTTGTCCATAGAACTTTTGTTGACAGATGCTTTATCTTGGTCGTTTTCCTCGGTTTCCAGTCGTCTAAATTCGGTTAATTCAATCGGATTAACGAATGAGTTAACGGACATCGTAGCCAAAGAGATTGGGATTCGCTTCGGTCAGATTGATGTCGGCTAAACCGTATTCCGCCCAGCGTTGGGTGACTAACTCCGCTGTCGCTGGATCAGGTTGCAATGCCTCGCCCCAAGGCCGATCGGTTTCCGGATAAATTTTGGTGGTGGCGTCAATGCCCATTTTGCTGCCGAGGCCACTGCGCTCCGTGGCGAAATCCAAGGAGTCAAAGGGATTATCCGGCAGAATAAACACATCCCGCGCTGCATCTACTTTAGAGGTCACAGCCCAGACAACAGCCCGCGGATCACGAATATTAATGTCCTTATCCACCACAATGACAAATTTGGTGTAGCTGAATTGTGGGAGGGCACTCCAAAAGGCCAAGGCCGCCCGCCGTGCTTGACCGGGATAGGCTTTGTCGATCGCGATCACCGCAGCCTTATAGGACAACGCTTCCATCGGCAAAAAGAAATCCACAATTTCCGGAACCTGTTGTCGCAGAATGGGCGTATAAATGCGATTCAGGGCGATCGCCATCATGGCATCTTCCTTGGGGGGGCGACCGCTGAAGGTTGTTAGGTAAATGGGATTTTTGCGGTGGGTCATGCAGTGGAAATGCAGGAGGGGTGCATCTTCCTTAACGGGGCCGTAGTAACCCATGTGATCCCCCGCTGGGCCATCGATCGCCACTTCTCCGGGGGTAATTGTGCCTTCTAGGACAAATTCCGAATCCGCAGGCACTTCCAAATCCACCGTTTTACACTTGGCCAAGTGCACCCCAGAACCGCCGTAGAGTCCAGCAAACAGCCATTCCGATAAATCGATCGGCAAGGGTGTGGCCGCGGCCATAATGACGATCGGATCAACCCCGATGGCGATCGCCACTTCCAGCTTTTCGCCCCGTTCTGCGGCTTTGCGAAGGTGGCGTGTGGCTCCCCGGACGGACAGCCATTGCACGGTCATGGTGTTTTTAGATTGCAGTTGCAAGCGATAGACTCCGACGTTGGGAATCTTAGTTTCCGGGTCTTTGGTGATCATCAAGCCGAGCGTGACCACCTTACCCGCATCACCGGGATACACCTTCAGAAGCGGCAGTTTGGTAAGGTCAACTTCCTCGCCTTTTAGCACCACCTGCTGGCACGGGGGAAAGAGATCGCGATCGGGTTTAGCCTTGAGAACATCAAACAGAACCTTCCCCAGGTCGATCGCCTGTTGCAGTTTTTTGGGGGGACGGGGTTGGTACAGGATAGCGAGTTTTTTGCCCAGGTCTTCCAGTTCCGTCACCGATTCCATGTTCATTGCCCAGACGATGCGCTGCACCGTCCCCATCAGGTTAACGACCACGGGATGATCTGCGCCTTTGACGTTTTCAAACAGAAGGGCAGGCCCACCACACTGAAGCATTCGTTGGGCAATTTCGGCAATTTCCAAGTCTGGATCAACGGGGGCTGTGATGCGCCGTAGTTGACCGCGATCCTCCAATTGTTTGATAAATCCCCGCAAATCCCGTGGCATGGTTAAGCTTTGTAAAAGACCTTTCTGATCCTACACCGGGACTGCTTCGGTGGGGTGGGATTTCTGGGGTTTAGATGGGATTTTCGGGCTAGGGGAAGGGGCGGATCAAGAAGTCCCCTAGAGCATTCCGTTTTTGTCAATTCTGCGCGATCGCGTTTATCTACTGTCATTGAACAATGAATCTGTCAATCAAGATCATCAGTCATAATCCATAAACAATTTTCAGATGCGCAAACAGCACACCTGAAAATCACTCAATACTATTACAAGGTTGAATTTGACTAATCGCTGAATTTAGTTGCCAAGTCCGGGATTGCTTGGTTTTCGCAGTGGAGCGACTAGATTGAAATACCCAACTTTTTACTTGCCATCACGATCGGTATCCCCAGGCAAGGCCCTTTCCACCCGATCCCAGGCATCCCGTGCGGCATGTTGTGCCTTTTCCCACGCAAGGCGACCTTTGTTATGGCGTTCATAGTCTTCGCGCAGATGGGGTTCTGCTGCATCATAGGTCAACCCGCGTTTTGCATAGGTTGAATATCCCTCATACCCAGTGCGGTAGGCAGGATGGTAATCATCGTAGCCATAGTCTGCTTCAAAATAGGGACGAGTCGTATAGTTTGTGCTCCAGTACTCGTCTTCCAGGGTGGGATTCATCTGTTCAGCAACGCCTTTCCCGGCCAGCCCACCTGCAACCGCACCCACCACTGCACCCACCGCAGCCCCGATCGGCCCTGCAACGGTCGCCCCTACTGCGGTGGCAACGACCCCTGCACTAGCAGCCCCAACACCGGTGCCAATCGGATGGGCACCGGGTTGTCCCGTAATGGGATCTAGGTTGGCGTCTACATCATGATTGACTTTATTATCTGTACTCATTAGTAAGACCTCATTTCTACAAAAATGTGCTCCTTAAAATGCTCCTTACATCAAGGATTCAATAGCCTTTGAGCTGTCCCGCTTTGCGATTAAAAGGAGCTTGTGGTTTCCAGGGATGTTTCCAGGAATGTTTCCACAATAGCGGTCAATCATCCCCCGCCCCGTCTTCTAGAAGAGGGAAGCTCAAAATTAGCGATCTCTTCAAAAAGAAGGATTCTTGCAACAACTGATAACAACTTGCAACAACGCCAAGCAGCCAATCCATCAATTGATCTATCAATTGATCTATCAATTGATAGATCAATAAAAAAAATGATTTCCAGAAAATTCCTGATGGCTTAACTTCTGTTTTTACACTGCAATTGCTTTTTTGAGTCTTGAGTGTTCTAAAAACTAGATTCATTAATATTTTTCAGATGGATTATGGTATTGCTTTTGCGGTTGGATACAGCATTTTTTAGACGCCAGTGGATTGAATCAATCTCACGTAACTGTTGATTCGATCGAAAAATTTAGGGCACGATCTGGGTGAGCCATAAATTTTGCTCAAGTCATCCGGCTCAACTTGGATAACCTCAGTACTATGTAAGACACTTGGTTAAAATGAATACTCAATTTCTATAATTGAGTGAAATTACTGAGATGCCCCTTGGCGATTATGCAACTCAATGGCATAATTCAATCCCTGTGATAGCTCCCTGTTGACCCCTAACTTCCCTTGTTTTCGTCCAAGCCTGTGGCAGTGAAACGAACATTTCCTGATCACAGCCCCCTTTTGCAACGCATTTTTGGGCATCTTCCGGAGCTTCACCATGGTTAGTCCGCTGTTTAGGTCTTTGCCTCGTTGGTTGGCATGGTTCCCCCCTTCTAGTCCGCTTCACCGGCCTGGAGCGATCGTCCTGAGCAGCTTGGTCAGTGGCGGGCTGGTGGGTAGCAGTTTAATCCATGCCGTACCCAGTTGGGGGCAGACGGTTTCCCCTGGCACTCCCCCCCTCGATCGCGCCCTCCCCCGAGGGGATAGCATTGTTCCCCGGGACGCCCAACCTCCCTCCAGCCAGCCCTTACCCGAAACAACACCGATTCAGCCTTTACCCCCCCCATCGGAGTTGTTGCCGCCGCTGCCTGCCTCGGGCGAGACCTTTCCCAGTGGGCCAAGAACGATCGTGGTGAAGCAATTCAAAGTCACTGGGAGTACAGTGTTTTCCCAATCAGAGTTCGATCGCGTAGTGGCGGAATTTGTCGATCGACCGATTACCTTGACGGAATTGTTCCAAGCGCGATCGGCCATTACCAACTTTTATATTCAAAAGGGATATATCACCTCCGGGGCCTACATTCCGCCGCAAACCTTTAACGACGGGGTGGTGGAAATTCGGGTGTTGGAAGGGAGCCTACAAGCCATTAACGTCACCGGAACCCAGCGGCTCAATCGTGGCTATGTGCGATCGCGCATTGGCATTGCAACCCAACGCCCCTTGCAGCGGGAACGCTTGCTAGATGCCCTACGGTTACTGCAACTCGATCCTCGGATTCAAAATTTGTCTGCGGAATTATCAGCGGGCGATCGTCCCGGACAAAGCATATTGGATCTGCGAGTGGTGGAGGCCAAGACCTTTGATGCCAGTCTGACCTTAGACAATGGCCGATCGCCCAGTGTGGGCACTGAACAACGCAAAATCCAACTGCGCGAAGCCAATCTTTTGGGCTTGGGGGATAGTCTGAGTCTGTCCTATACCAATACGACGGGTAGTAACAGCTTTGATGTGGGCTATACCCTACCTGTCAGTCCCCACAATACGACGCTGAGTCTCAGTTATGGTGGATCTTCCAGTCGTGTGATTGAGCAACCGTTTAATATTTTGGAGATTGAATCCAAATCTCGCTATTACGAACTCACTCTACGCCATCCATTTCTGCAAACGCCCACCCAAGAATTCGCGATCGGGGTGACGGGCAGTTGGCGGCAAAGTCAGGCCACCTTTTTGGAGGATTTACCCTTTCCGGCAAGCGGAGCCGATGAAAACGGGAAGACGCGGGTAACGGCAGTACGATTTTTTCAAGAATGGACGCAGCGCAACAGTCGTCAGGTGTTTGCACTGCGATCGCAGTTCAGTTTGGGCTTCAATGCCTTTGGCTCAACGATTAATGCAGATGCACCCGATAGTCGCTTTTTTACTTGGCGGGGACAGGCGCAGTGGGTCAGGCTGTTGGGGCCGGATACGCTATTGCTGTTGCGGGGAGATGTGCAACTGGCCGATCGGCCATTGCTGGGATTGGAACAATTTGGCCTCGGTGGGCCGGAAACCGTACGGGGCTATCGGCAGGACTCGCTGTTGACCGATAGTGGCGTTTTGTTTTCGGCGGAGGTGCGGATTCCGATCGTCCGATTTGGGCGACAGCAGAATTTGTTGCAACTGACGCCGTTTGTGGATTTCGGCAAGGCGTGGAATCTGGGGGAACAGGATGATCCGGCAACGAATACGCTGGCTTCTGTTGGGATTGGGTTGCGGTTACAACTCGCGAATGCATTGACGGCAAGGCTGGACTGGGGGATTCCGTTGGTGGAATTTTCAACGGATCGGCAAAACTTACAGGAACGGGGCATTCATTTTTCGATCGTCGCTTCACCGTTGCGCTGATGATTAACAAGTCGAAAATAGCTAAACAAAACCCTTCTCAAAATAGAGAAGGGTTGTAAATCGTAAAAGTAGAAGTCAATCAACAGAAACTTTAAACCAATAACAACTACTCATTCATTTCCTTATAGGTTGCTACTGCGGACGGTGAAATCCGGTTGAGATAACGGAAAATCCAATATTTGAAAATCGTATCGAGAATCACTGGGAATGTCGCGATAAATAGGAAAATGAAATTACGACTGGGTGGAATGCCCAAATGCTCGGACACGCCTTCCAAGATCACTTCCCAACCGTGGGGAGAGTGGAATCCGACAAAGACATCGGTAAACAGAATGATGATAAATGCCTTGGCACTATCACTCAAACCATAGACAATTTCGTCAATAAAGCCCTTCACCGCTTCGATCTGTGCCTGGCCTCGCGTCAGGATGAAGATAAAAGCGATCACCCCAGACAGGTCGGCGATCCAGTTTTTAATTGCATTGGCACTCCGATGGGAATAATCCTTCGCGATCGCCTTCACCCGATCGCGCACTTTTTCCTCCTGAGCTTCCACCTCCGGGGCTTCCAGTCCGAGGGTTTCCCGCAGTAACGTTTCAAATTTCATACGTTCCTCAAAGGTCGTCAAACTCTTGAGAGCCTGCTCGGTCATTTCACCGTTGAGGAAAATCTTGTTGGGGTTCGTGATCGTAAATTGTCGGCTGATCCAATGGCCGGGAATAAACCGATCGGACAACGCCACATTCCGCACAGACACTTGCACCAAAATCGGGACTGCAACCAGCGTCAGGATGAAGCGAATGGCCATTTTTGTCCGTTGCCGCTTGACCTGAAAGTCTTGCATGACTTCATATTCGGCATTGGGATCGAGTTCCTGTTTCAGCCGACCGATCGTTCCCAAAATCGATCGGGGCAACACTCCCGTCTTATCGGAAATGGTTTCCAGATTACTCAGCGTATCCGACTTTCTAGCAGTCCTAGCCTGCTGATCAGCCAGGATCTGAGCGGATAAATTGGCGCTGCCGGATAAATTGGCGCTGCCATTGTAGTTGTTGATGGGCAAATTCCCCGATCGGGGCGGGGTGGCGGGTGATCCATAGGGCGTTGTTGGTGCGTCCAGGGGAACCAAAGCCGTAGAGACATTACCCCGCGACACCTGATACCGGGCCAGAATTTGATCGACAAACTGTAACTTTTCCAAGGAGATGGCTGTCCGTTCTTTGCTGGGGCGCACTAAGCGTCCAGACTCCGGCGGGGTGCTGTAACTCTCGCCACTCCCAGATTGGGGTAATTGGCGATCGGCTTTGGGATTGGTGACATTGAGGGTCGATCGACTCAAGCGAAACTCAGATAACCGTAGGCGAATGGTTTTGAGGTGTTTGTTGAGTTCCTGCTCAAAGTAAGCATAGGTTTCCTGTCCCACCTGACTATGGTTCGGACTGATTTTTTGTCCTCCAAAGTGCTCGTTTTCCAATGCCTGAATCATTAAGGCGGCATCATAGGCTTCATCCAGTGCCCGATCGGGTGTGGTCAGATACCATTGTTCAGCGCGTTGCAGATAAACACGAAGGCGAGAAAGAAAACTAACCATAATTGATGATGAGGCGGCTTTTCTCCGGAGGATGAATTAAATCCTAATGGACGAAAATATTCAAGTGCTCTAGACAACATTGCACAGCTTATTCTATGCTCGCCATTCCGAAAGATCTATCTCAGAACTAACCAAATTTCTAATCGATCGCTGTGACAAACCGATCAGGCTTCAATCAGTCAGCCGAGATCAGCCAGACTAGAATAGAGCTTCCCTAGGTTTTTTGCTATGGCAGATCAGGTGTTCGATCGTACAAGTTCTCCCTCCCGCTCCCATCCCGCTGCGCCTTCCAGACTGGCTCCATCCCCTGCACCGGGAGCCCCGCATCACACCGAGACCTCACCCAGCGATCGCCCTAACGCCTATTGGATTACCGGCTCTAGCCGTAGCGGCAAAACCCAAGCGCTGATCGATCAGTTTTGTTTATGGGCGAACGGGACTCGGCAGAGCTATCCGACGCTGCCCACCTTTCCAGGGGTGCTCGTGCTCTCGGCGATCGGAGACAACCGTATTGACTTGGCCGATCGGCTCACCGCTGCCACCCAGGCCCAGTATCCCTTCCGGGCCACCACGCCCCTCGGGTTCTTTGAAGATGAGGTGGTGCTGTTTTGGTCGTTGCTGATTGAGAAGCTGGACTTGGCGGCGCAATTCCCCCTGCGGCTGCGACCGGAGAACGAACAGGAATTGGCCCAACGGCTCTGGCAACCGGCTATCGATCGGGCGGTGGGTCAAACGGGCATCCGCGAAGCGAAGTTAGTCCGCCGCTTGCTGGATTTGATGCAATTGGCGGCCTTGGGCGGAATGGCGCTCCAGGATCTCCCGATCGTCCTGACCCAGGGGTTAGGCTCCCAATCCACCGAACTGCCCCTGCCCTACGACACCGTGCGGGATCTGCTGCTGCAATGGCGATCGTGGTGTTTGCAGCGCGGCCTGCTGACCTACAGCCTGGTTGCGGAACTCTACGGCCAAGTGCTGTTGCCCGATCCCCTCTACCGAGAGAAATTACAAAGCCGCTACACCGCCCTGTTCGCCGACGATGTGGATGAATATCCGGCGATCGTGCGGCCCCTGATAGAGCAGTTTCTGGACGCCCATGCACCTACAGTCCTGACCTATAACCCTAACGGGGGCATTCGCCTAGGGTTGGGGGCGGATCCGGAGTATTTGGCAAGCCTGCGCGATCGCTGCCAGGTAATTGAACGATCGGCAAATCCGGCGGCCTCTCTGCTGGCGGAGGTGGGTGAAGCGGTGATTGAACTGGCGATCGCGCCGACGTTTTTCCCGCCCAGCTTGCCCAACAGCATCCAGTCTCTGCAAACGGGAACCCGTGCCCAACTGCTGCGCCAAACCAGCGAGCTCATTCTAGAAGGCATCCAGCGGGGGCAGGTGGAACCGAGCGATGTGGCGATTATTGCCCCCGGTTTGGAACCGATTTCCCGCTATGCCTTGACCAATATTCTGACTAGCCAAGGGGTGCGGGTGGAGAATTTGAACGAACAGCGCCCACTGACCTCGGTGGCGATCGTGCGGGGCTTGCTGTCGCTGCTGACGCTGGTTTATCCCGGTTTGGGACGGCGGATCAAACGGGATGCGATCGCGGAAATGTTAGGGGTTTTGAGCTTGGGGGCGATCGATCCGGTGCGGGCGGGACTGCTGGCCGATCACTGCTTTGAACCCCATCCGGAAACGCCGCGTCTGTTGCCTAGCCAGGTGTTTGCCCGCTGGGATCGCCTGGGTTACCAAGCCAGCCAAGCCTACGAAGATCTGGTGCAGTGGATTGCGAATCAGCAAGCTCAACTGAGTCAGCGCATGATTGCGACGCCGGTGGTGCTGCTCGATCGGGCGATCCAAAAATTTTTCCAGGGGGGAACCCATCTGCCCTTTGAGCAGGTGGCCAGTTTGCGGGAGTTGATGGAAACAGCGCAGCACTATTGGGAGGTAGAAGCCCGACTGCGGTTAAGGGATTCCCGTGCCCAAGTTGAGGCTCAAGTCGAGGCTCAAGTTCAGGCTCAAGTCGAAGCCCGGATCGAGGCTCAACCCATTGCCCGGTTTATCCAACTGCTGCGGGCGGGGGCGGTGACGGCGAATCCCTTCCCCGTGCGTCCGATCGGCCCTGCCCGGAATGCTGTTACCCTGGCTACCGTGTTCCAGTACCGTTCCAGTCGCCGATCGCACCGTTGGCAGTTCTGGTTGGATGCGGGCAGTCCGCGCTGGCTGAGTGGGGTGGATTCGTTGTTTGCGGCTCCGTTGTTTTTGCAAGGTTGGTCGGGGCATCTCTGGACGGTGGATGACACCCAGGCGGCCAATGAACGGCGGTTGCAACGGATTCTCACCGATCTGCTGAGCTGCACCCAGGAGCAGGTGGTGCTTTGTTACAGTGACTTGGCTTCTAACGGTCAGGAACAGACGGGGGTATTGTTGTCGTTGGTCAATGCGGCGGCTCCGATCGGGCTGGGGGACGATCGGGCGGTTGAGGCAGAAACGATCGTGATCGATCGTTGAGTTCTGCTGGATCGAGTAAAATTTTGCAGCTTGGGTCGCTGACTCTCTCAAGATTGGGCGACACTTAAAGCTAGGCCAGCAACGGATTTTTGACGATCGGGAACGGAAACGAACTATGGCACTTTCCTTTAAACAACTGGCGATCGGGGTTTCTTTGGTCGCGATCGGGAGTGGTGTGGGACTGATCACGGCCAGTTGTGTGCGCAATGGTGCGAAAAATCCTGAAGGTTCTCCTCCGGCTCCCGTCAGCTCGACCCAGGCCAATCCACCAACGCAGTCAGCCCCCAGTGTGAATAATCCCAACTTTATTGCCGATGCGGTGGAGCGGGTGGGGCCTGCGGTGGTGCGGATTAATGCGGCTCGTCGGGTTGCGAATGCTCCCGATGCGTTCCAAAATCCGTTGTTGCGGCGCTTTTTTGGCGATCAGATGCCAGAGCAGCAACCGGAGCGGGTGGAACGGGGCACGGGTTCGGGCTTCATTTTGACGACGGATGGCCGGATTTTGACCAATGCCCATGTGGTGGCGGAGGCGGATGAGGTGAATGTGGTGCTGAAGGATGGCCGATCGTTTAAGGGGAAGGTTTTGGGCTTAGATCCGGTGACGGATGTGGCGGCGATTAAGATTGATGCCCAGAATTTACCGACGGTGAAGTTGGGGGATTCCGATCGCTTGATTCCGGGGCAATGGGCGATCGCGATCGGCAATCCCCTAGGACTCGATAACACAGTGACGGCGGGGATTATCAGTGCGACGGGGCGATCGAGTCGGCAGGTGGGCATTTCGGACAAGCGTATTAATTTCATCCAAACCGATGCGGCGATTAATCCGGGGAATTCCGGTGGCCCGTTGCTCAATGATCGGGGCGAGGTGATTGGGATTAATACGGCGATTCGGGCCGATGCCCAGGGGTTGGGGTTTGCGATTCCGATCGCGACGGCGCAACGCATTGGGGATCAGCTTTTCAGCAAAGGCAAGGCCTCTCACCCGTTCCTGGGGATTCAAATGATGGAGCTGACGCCGGAACTCCAGGAACAAATCAACAATGACCCCGATGCCAATCTGCAAATTACCCAAAGTAGCGGGGTGCTGATTGTGCGGGTGGGTAGAGGTTCGCCAGCGGCCCAAGGGGGACTGAAGGCGGGGGATATTGTGCAGAAAGTGAATGGGCAACCGATTAAAACTTCGGGGGATGTGCAAGACAAGGTGGAAGCGAGTACGATCGGGCAAGGGCTGACGTTTGAAGTGTTGCGGGGCAATCAAACGGTGACGGTGGAAGTGCGTCCGGGAGAATACCCGACGCAACGTCAGTCTGACGAGCCTAGGTAATCAGCGTTTTTCAAGCTCCTATGGATTTTTATCTGATTCGGGTACTATTTCCGGCGCTCTTGATTGACCTTGTCCTCACGGCTGTTTTTTGCTGGAAAGGAACTTTTCTGCAACGAAGTAAACAAGTCTTGATGGCATTGCTTCCAGCACTGCTTTACCTCATTGCAGCGCTGGGTTGGGTGGTGATTCTGGAGCGTGGAGATGCACGATTTCAAGGGCAAGGGGTCATCGGGTTATATTTCCTGCTAGGGTTGGGCCTTGTGTTCACGTTTCTGCGCTTGTTGTTGGGAGTTATACTTTTCATCAGCTTCCGCCGTCGCTAAAATCATGGCGCGATCTGAAGTTAGCGATCGGTTCTGGCCGCATCGGTTCTGAAGGAGTCGTATTGCTTTTCAACAAGAGGGGTGGAATTGCTTCTCAGGAGTTGACCGAAGGAATTGATTGATCTGTTTTGTTGATCTATCTGTGATGAGGGCAAGCCATTATGGGTTCATTACCGTCTACAGCTCCCCGTTCTCCCAGGGTCAATTCAGCCTTTCAACGGTTGATGTCGGTGCATTGGTGGATGGCGGTTTGCTATCTGATTTTGTTTGTCGTGGGAACTTGGATGGCGCAGTTACCCAGGGAGGTCTCATTTCGAGGATCGCTCTATGATTTCCATAAGTCGATCGGGTTGTTAACGTTAGGGTTATTAACCTGGCGGATTTTGGTATTGCTACAAGTGATTGGCAAGAAGTACAGTAAGCGTTTTCCGAAGTTGTCACCGAAGTGGATTCGCAATGTGATCCTGCATACGCTGCTCTATGGTTTGATGTGGGTGGTTCCGGTGACGGGAATTTTTCTGTCGAATTCGTTTCGTCCCAATAATGTCAAGTTTTTTGGGATTGTGATTCCGGATATTTTTCCCCAGAGTCAACCGATGGTGGATGTGGGACGAGGTTTACATTTCTGGCTATCCTACAGTTTTTTGGCGTTGATTATTTTGCATATGTTGGTTCAGTGGAAGGTGGTGAAGGCGAATTGGCGACGGTTTAAGGGGTTTGTCAAAACGAAGTTTTCCAGGAATGCTGCGGGCTGCTAGGTCGATCGTTGGGTGAACCGAGAGGAGAAATGTCTGCTTTGCTCCAACGACGCATTCGAACTGAGCAGTCCTGCATCTTGGAAAAAAGGCTCTCGTTGCAGCAGAAAATCTAAAACGATATTGGTATCAATTAAAACTCTCACTGAAGATACTTCTCCACCCGCCGCTCTTCCAGCATCGCTGCTACTTCTTCATCGGTTGGGGCAGGTTGGTCTGTTTTTAATAAGCCTCTCATTAATCAAGTCTTTCTAGATTTTTCGCCTGAAAACGACTGCCCAAGAAACAACCTGAAAAGCCGATCGAGTTTTGCATCACACAGATGAGTGAGAAAATGCACGATCGCTCTCAACTACCACTATTTCTGCTTTCGCGGACGGGTTTCTGGGTCAATGAACCAGTTACTTTTGCTGAAACCTCGATCGATTTCATGCTGGGAAAACAAACGGATCAATGTTGCAAAAGCCTCGATCGATGAGTCCGCGCAGAGTCTCGAATGACATTGATGATGCGATTATGGGAGCGATCGTGATTATTGCAATTCTGAAACGTAAACTGAAATGCTGGAAAGACAGAGAATGGAAGGGCTTTTTTCTCTCTGGGCAGTCAGCATAACGGCAAAACGCAGCGGCGGCAGATAACCATAAACTCAGCACCAGCGGATTTCGTCCGTCCGCTGCCGTGAAGTGTTAGGCTGCCCTAACCAGAATCACGTCAAAATAAGCTTCTCTGTTCTGCTTCAGGAAGAACAACTCCCCATCTGAGATAGTAAGCAAAAAAGGGATCAGAAATGTGGAGATAAGAGCTATCCCAATCAACAACAGGCTCACCCTCAATTTCATCTTTAGCGATCTCGGACATCTTTTCTAATATTCGCGTTACTTCATGAGCCTGTGGTATTTCATCACTTAATACTGTTCGCAAACCTGTACGTATATCCTCATAAGACAATCTTATTTTGGGACCAGTTGAGGCAATTGCAAATAAAACAGCGCCATATATATCACACGTTTCACCATTCACTAGTGTTCTTCTTATACGGTCAGTACGCTGGCGAGGTCCTATTGCCAGACGCTCAAAAGCTAATTTCGATGTATCAGATGCCATATTTCTAAAGAAGGACTGCCAGTCATCTGGTTCCTGTAACTCGATAAGTGATGACTGAGATTCGCGCACACCATTTGCTTTACATAAAGCTGCACAAAAGTCCTGCATGAGGTGTGGGCTATCAAATGATTCTTCAGCCATTTTCCTCACAAGTTCAGGATTGCAATGCACGTTAAGCGCCCTAAAACCAAGTTCTGCAATTTTTTCTAATTCACTTGCCTGCCATGCCGGTATCTGTAATTGCTTTACTCGTCCAGTCATTTCTTTTTCCACTCGTATGACATCGAATGCCCTATGAGGTACGGTGATTAGAATGACTGGCAAACCTTCAAAAATAGGATCTTTAAGACTACGTACAATCGATTGTTGTATAGGTTTATCTATGTAATGAAAATCATCTACAACCAGCGGGATTTTGTGATCAAGCAGTTGGTTGATAGCTGAGGAAGCTGATGGAACTGTGCGGCTTACAGTTTGACTGACCCCATACTGTTCACTCTCATTGAACTGCGACTTAATGTCCCCTCCCATCCCTCCTGGTTTAATACTGGCAGTCATCTCACGCCCTGACACAGTATTTGTATTCTCATTTGTCGTCTCACTAAGTGAGGTATAGCCTCCTGTCTTTTCCAAGACTATCCCCCAAAAACTGTTCAAATCACTTACTTGACCACCAGGAATCCAGAAACTAGATTGCTTTGGAACAATTTTTCGGACTAAAACAGTCTTACCAGACTTAGTTGAACCAGATATAGACAGCAGCTTGTATCGAGCATCAAGATAATCCTCAACTGTAGACTCAAGCTGATATTCATCGCGGGAAATATAGGTGATGCTAGGAAATCCGCCAGCCACAAAAACATCGCTTAATCTCACCACGTCTTGCTTCTCCTCAGATGTTGATAAGCTCAGTTTCCATCCAATTATAGTTTGAAAAAATGTTGGATACGGATCAGCTTTAGCCGCCTAACTATATTATTAGATCGATTTTTTCTGTCTAATACCCTCTCAGTCCCCAAATGGATAGAAAAATTCTATCTAATTGGAAAAATGGGACATTAGGATGAATAGATTCTCCGTATATTAACCCTTGCCAAATCAAAATGCTGGAGATTTCAGCATTTCTTCCACTCTCCTCAGCTTCCTTCGCTGCCTAATATCCAAAAATCCTAATTAGATCGATTTAGGTCGATTCTCTAGGAATCGGATACCTCATTTGAGTGAGGTGCCCACAGGCTACAAGACAAGCAAACCTGCGGGACACCTACGCCACAGCCTTTACCAACGGCGCTGCAACACACTCACCCATTCGCCTTCCACACCGGGTACAGGCATTGGTTTTCCCCAATACACCCTGTCCACAAACCCGATCGAATGCAATCGGTTAATGATTGACTCTACTGTTTCCTTAGTGCCGAAAAGCTGTAACCGATAGTATGGATGCAACTGTTCGATCGAGCGATCGCTCCGATCGCTAGAACCTTTCGCCATATTGTGAGCTTCTCCTTGTAGTGAACCTAAGAAGCCCCAAAATTTAGAGCCACCCCGTTTGACATCACAAACAAGAGTGGCTCGGTCAGATGTTAAAATCCTCATCAAGCCTCCTTGCTGTAGCACCAGCGAGGGGGAATAGCTACCCGGAGTTGCGTCAACAACGAAGGGTAGTGCTCTAAATTGTTGGGAACCCAGCGACCCCATGCTTCATACCGACCCGTCAAAGAAGGATGTCCATGGCAACCGCTATGAAAAACCAGCCTACGGACAAACTCCTCCCAAGTCAACCGTACAGAACCAAAAAAATATTAACCTTACTCCGATCGTAGAAAACACCAACCCCTGCCTCCCCACCCCCAGACAATGCACAGTAGGATAGTCAATGGAGCGACGCCAACTTCCCCGCCCATGCCCTGCCCATCCCCCCTGCCCCCCACCGAGTTCCCCCGTTGGGTGCACGTCTGCCAAGGCAAATCCTGCCGCAAACTCGGCGCAGCCCAGGTTCTCGCCGCCTTCCAAGCCCAGTCCACCTGCCCAGTCCCGATCGTCCCCGGCTCCTGCCTCGGACAATGCGGCAACGGGCCAATGGTCGTGGTGTTACCCGAAAAAACTTGGTATTGTCGGGTGAGTCCCGCAGAAGTGCCCGCGATCGTCGATCGTCACCTGAACCAGGGGCAGCCCATCCCAGCCATGCTCTACCCCAAATTCCATCCCACCCATCCTGACTAGCCCCTCCCGATTGCCACCATGGTGACCCATTCCCGGAAAAGCCTCCCCCTCATCCAAGACCCCGAACAATTGGAAGCCCGGTTGAAGGAAATCCCCTTGGAACCGGGCGTGTATTACATGCGGGATGCATCCGACAACATCCTCTACATCGGTAAATCTAAAAAACTACGATCGCGACTCCGACAATATTTCAACGGTCAAGATACCCGATCGCGAATTCCGACCATGATGCGACTGGTCACGGAAGTGGAATTCATCGTAACCGACACCGAAGCCGAAGCCCTAGCGCTGGAAGCCAACCTGATTCGGCAACACCAACCCCACTACAACGTCCTGCTGAAGGACGACAAAAAATATCCCTACCTCTGCATCACCTGGTCAGACCCCTATCCCCGCATTTTTATCACCCGGCGGCGACAGATGGGCAACTCCCGCGATCGCTACTACGGCCCCTACGTAGACACCCAACTCCTGCGCAGTACCTTGGCCCTGGTCAAACGCATTTTCCCCCTGCGACAACGCCCCCAACCGCTGTTTAAAGATCGCCCCTGCTTAAACTATGACATTGGCCGCTGTCCCGGCGTCTGCCAAGGCTTAATCCAACCGGACGACTATCGCAAAACCCTGCAAAAAGTGGCGATGATTTTCCAGGGACGCAGTGGAGAACTGGTCGATACCCTGACCGAGCAAATGGAGCAAGCCGCCGAAGCCCTCAACTTTGAACATGCGGCGCGATTGCGCGATCAAATCCAAGGCTTAAAGGAGTTAGGAGCCGATCAAAAAGTCGCCCTCTCCGACGACACCATCTCCCGCGACGCGATCGCCCTAGTCGCCGATGATCACCATGCCTGCGTGCAGTTATTCCAAATTCGTGCCGGACGGTTGGTAGGGCGGCTGGGCTATGTCGCCGATGCCCGATCGGGGGAACCGGGAGCCATTTTGCAGCGAGTTTTGGAAGAACATTTCCAAACCGTCGATCCCGTGGAAATTCCCACGGAAATTTTGGTGCAGCACGAATTGCCCGAGGCCGACATTCTAGCCGCCTACCTCAGCCAAGCCAAGGGCCGCAAAGTCTCGATCGTCCATCCCCAGCGGCAATCCAAAGCCGACCTCCTGGAAATGGTGGAACGCAACGCCGCCTACGAACTGGCACGGACTCAACGGGTGGTCGATCGTAATAACCAAGCCATGCAGGACTTAGCGGAAATTTTAGATTTACCGGAATGGCCCAGACGCATTGAAGGCTATGACATTTCCCACATTCAAGGTTCCGATGCGGTGGCCTCCCAAGTTGTATTCGTCGATGGATTACCGGCCAAACAACATTACCGTCACTTTAAAATTAAAAATCCCGATGTCCGTCCGGGTCACTCCGATGACTTCGCTAGTATGGCCGAGGTGATTACGCGGCGGTTCCGTAAGTATGCCAACGCCAAAGCTCGGGGAGAACAGATTCGCCGTTGGAACGAGTCCTCAGTCTTAACACGGCAATCCACATCCTTTTCAGATTTTCCCGATTTAGTCATGATCGACGGCGGCAAAGGCCAACTCTCAGCAGTGGTCAATGCCCTGCGGGAGATGAATTTGCTGGAAGAAATTCGCGTTGTCAGTTTAGCCAAGCAACGGGAAGAGATTTTTCTGCCGGGGGAATCCCTACCGTTAGTCACCGAAGCAGAACAGCCGGGGGTGCAATTGCTGCGGCGCTTGCGAGATGAAGCCCACCGCTTTGCCGTCACGTTCCACCGCCAACAACGCAGTAAACGCATGCAACGATCGCGCCTGGATGAAGTGCCGGGACTGGGCCATTATCGCCAAAAGCAACTCCTCGCCACCTTTCGATCGATCGATTACATCCGCGAGGCAACGGTAGAGCAGTTAGCAGCGGTACCGGGAATTGGCCCCAAAATGGCCGAGCAAATTTACGAATATTTCCATCCCACCCAGGAAGCAGAAGCCATCTCCTGAAACCCTGACATTGGCGAATATTTCCTCACAAGATTCTCAAATTTCTCCCGTAGCGTCAGGGATGAATGGTTGCAACGCCCGGTAATCCCCCTACATTACCGTTGAGGATTTTGATTATGAATATGGCAAAGGAACAGATCCACTATGGACTGGAGCACCATGGTATTTTGCAACCCGGCATGGTGTATTGGAATCTTTCGGTACCGGCCCTCTACGAAGAAGCCCTGCGACGCCGGGAAGGAATGTTAGCAGCAGCGGGGCCTTTAGTAGTCCGAACGGGCCATCACACCGGTCGATCGCCCAATGACAAATTCATTGTTCGGGAAGCCAGTACCGTGGATGAAGTTTGGTGGGGCAAAATTAACCATCCCTTGAGTGAACACCGCTTTGAGTCGCTCCGGGCGCGGATGTTGGCCTATTTGCAAGGGCGCGATCTGTTTGTGCAGCATCGCTTTGCGGGGGCTGATCCGGCCTATCGCATTGGGGTGCGTTTCATTACCGAAATGGCTTGGCATAACTTATTTGTGCAAAATCTGTTTATTTCCCCCAGTCATGAAGAGCTTTTAAACTTTGTTCCCGATTTTACGGTGATTACATTGCCCAATTTCCATGCCACACCTGAAATTGACGGCACCAATTCCGATGTTTTTATTGTTTTAGATTTTGAGCGTAAGCTGGTGTTGATTGGTGGCACTAGCTATGCCGGAGAGATGAAAAAAGCAATCTTCACAACGTTGAACTATCTGTTGCCCCATCACCATGTGTTGCCGATGCACTGCGCGGCCAATGTGGGTCAGGATGGTCGGGTCGCATTGTTCTTTGGCCTGTCGGGAACGGGAAAAACCACGCTGTCCGCCGATCCCCAGCGGACATTGATTGGGGATGATGAACATGGCTGGAGCGATCGGGGCATTTTCAACTTTGAAGGCGGCTGCTATGCCAAGTTAATTCGTCTGTCACCGGAAGCGGAGCCGGATATTTATCAAACCACCCAACGGTTTGGCACGATTTTGGAAAATGTGGCGATCGATCCGCTAACGCGACAGTTGGACTTAGATGATGGGAGCTTAACAGAAAACACAAGGGGAGCCTATCCCATCCGGTTTATTGACAATATCGATTCCACGGGAACCACGGGCCATCCCCAGGATATTGTGTTTCTAACGGCGGATGCGTTGGGGATTTTGCCGCCGATCGCGCAACTAACGCCAGAACAGGCGATGTACCATTTCCTCAGCGGTTACACGTCCAAGGTGGCCGGAACGGAAAAGGGCTTGGGCCATGAGCCGGAGGTGGTCTTTAGCGCATGCTTTGGTGCACCGTTTATGGCATTGCATCCCCATGTCTATGCCGATTTGCTCGGGCAAAAGATTGTGCGGCACCGTGCTCGGGTGTGGTTGGTGAATACGGGCTGGACGGGGGGCAGCTATGGTGAGGGCGATCGCATGCCGATTCAGCAAACGCGGGCGATGTTATCTGCGGCGTTGAGTGGGGCATTGGATCAGGTGAAGACGGTGGTTGATCCGTTGTTTGGCTTCCGGATTCCGATCGCCTGTCCGGGCGTGGAGGCCAAGCTGTTAAATCCCCGTCTGACGTGGAGTGATCCAGCAAATTATGATTTGCAAGCGTTGAAGTTAGCGCAACGGTTTGTGGATAATTTTCGGCAGTTTGAGGCGATGGTAAGTCCTGAAGTTCTGCAAGGTGCACCATCCCTGACGCTCCAACCGGATTTGGTTTCGATGCGGTGACTTCGATTGATCGGGGGCTAGGGACTCAAGACGGGTGCTGAATACGAGTGCTAATTAATACCTGATCGTATTTACACAACACGATCAGGATTGTAGGCATCCCCCCAAGTCGCGGTTCCTCCTTGCTTTGCACTCAGCGAGGAGGATTGAGCAGGATTTGAACCCAGGATTTCAACCTGCGATCGAGCCACTCTTTTTTGGGATATCCAGTGGGGTGGCTCTACGCTTTTTGGGGGAGCCCAACTCTCATAAAAACTTCACCCCTACGCCAAAACTGACTGAGTTTTTGTGCAACAGCACAATGACCTTTTAGTTGTGGGCTAATTAAGTTAGCATACCAAACTCAGATACTGATTGCAGCGACGATTGTATGACTCTCCCAATGAATGTACCCAATATTGAGATGGTACCAAACAGCAAGATTACCCAGATATATTGTTTATACGTCCTCGGCTTGAGAGTAGCCTTATTAAGACCTCTACTGAACAGAATAAATTGCAACATTGCAACTAAACCTACGCTGATTGCACTCCCGATGGTCACATTTGTAAAATAACCGATAAGCCAACCAGCGAATATAACCTCAAAGAATGCCCACACCACATTCGCAGAACTTGCCCACAGGATCACTAATGCTCCATCTAATGCCAAAGCCCAAGCAAATGCCAAAGCCCCATCTAACAACGAAGCCCACGCTAGAGACAAAGAAACCACCCAAGATACAGATAGAATCCAAAATACGACTAAAACCTTTGGCCAAGACCAAGATAAGATACCCGGCCATACCCAAGCTAAAAGCCAACTCCAAGCTAAAGTGAAAGCCCAATACGTGGCCCAGCGTCCGGCAGAAAATGGCTCAACCAATGTGGATGAATGATTGAGAGCAATTAGAACGCCCAAAGGAACCAAACTGAATACCAATGCGCTAAAGTGCAACCATAGAGAGTGATCTTTGTAAGTTTGAATTTTTCTAGCATTCGTAGTAGTGTCAGGGTCGAGGGGATAGGTTTTTTGTTGCCTCTCGGAAAGTGCTTGAATTCTTTTTTGCGCTAGTTGGCGGTCTTCAAGTCTCTCCGCGTGAATCATCAATTCTTGCCAAATCTCCAATGCTTTATTCCATTGATGTTGGGCTTCCCAATTTTGTGCTTCTTGCCTTAGGTCGTCAACTTGAACCGTGATTGTCTCCAGGGGACAGGGTGTTGTATCAGGTAACTGACTAGCCGCAATTGGGAACATTTCAGTACGGTTAGTTGCCTCAGATACCACCTCAGATGCCACCTCAGATACCACCATGGTCTTCACACTAGTATTGGTGAAAGACATTGGAGGAACCGTTGGAGAGATTGGTCTTGCTTCCAGGAATTCCAATGCATGTAACACGGATGTTGCTGATTGAAACCGAGATGAGACGTTGTAAGCGATTAAAGTCTGTAAAATCTGGGCAAAATCTGGATTGCTCAACGGAACCCACTGCCGCCATGCTAATCGGGCAGCCCCACGCTGAGGTGGCCCATAAAAGAAACTAAGGGGGACGCCCAGCAAGACTAGGGTTGTCACGCCCAGGGCATAGAGATCACTGGCAGGACAGGGCTGACCTTGCATCTGCTCCAATGGGGTATACCCTTCTTTACTCACTAACGTTCCAGGAAAAGCAAGTGTAATTTCCCGAGCCACTCCGAAATCAATTAAATATGTCCGTTGTTTTGACTGAGACCAAATTAAGTTGTCTGGTGAAATGTCCCGATGAATAATGCCATGCCCATGGATATAGTCCAAGATAGGTAGCACTTCCTGAAGGAACCGAATCGCTTCTGTTTCATTAAATCGAGAGTTACGATTATAAAGAGCTTGATAGGTTTCTCCTTCAATCAAATCTTGGACTATAAAGAATAGTTGGTTGCCCTGATAGTCAAAGGGGAAAAAAGCTTGAAACTTTGGGATTTGAGGATGTTCTAAATGATGTAGCAGTCGGGCTTCCCGCTGAAAAAGTTCTAGTGTTTTTTGCAAGGAATCAGGATCTTGCTGATAGGGACAAAATTCCTTCAGAACACACCGTTTATCAAATTGCCGAATATCTTCCGCGATATAAGTTCTACCCAATCCACCCCGGCCTAGCCCACTCAGAATGCGGTAACGCTGATCCACTAAAATCCCAGGTTCAATGGGCTGTAACATGGTCGGGCTAGAATGACGATAAGGACAACGAAATCAACCTCTACAGACTTTTCATTCATTAGAGATTGTTCTTAGTGTACCTTTACTGGCGTCTATCCCCAAAACAGAAATCTATCCCCAGTAAATTCTTCATAATTGCTGAGGAAGACAAGATGCCTATTACCGCAGCAATGGCTTGAGGGGGGGATAAGCCATTGACACCGATCGCTCGATCGTTCCTGTCAGCCGATCGAGGACTTGCTGCAATACCATTGCCGTCCAATCGATATCGGCCTCCGTCGTATGGCGTCCGAGGGTTAACCGGATGCCCGTTTTTGCCACCCGATCGCTCCACCCCAAGGCCGTCAGAATGGGACTGGGCGTAATTTTGCCGCTGCTACAGGCCGCCCCCGCACTGATGCCAATTCCCGCCAAATTCATCTGCCGCACCAATGTTTTGCCACTCACCTGCTCACCATCGGCCTCCGGTAGACAAAAGCTGATATGGTGCGGTAGTCGATCGGCCAAATCTCCCGTCGGCACCAAGGTTGAATCCGCCAGCAAGTCGAACAAACGATCGCGCAGCTGGGTTAATCGCGTCGTTTCCGTCGCCATTTCCGAACATATCAGTTCCGCTGCTAGCCCAAATCCCGCGATCGCAGGCATGGCTTGGGTGCCCGATCGCAGCTTACCTTCCTGGCCCCCCCCGCCCAGCAGGGGCACCAATTCCACCCCCGGACGAACGTACAGCGCCCCAGCCCCCTGCGGCCCATAGAGTTTGTGGCTGGACAGAGACAGGAGATCCACAGGTAATGTTTGCACATCGATCGCTAAACGGCCCGCCACCTGCACGGCATCGGTGTGGAACAGCACATTGTGGGCACGGGCGATCGCCCCCAATTCCCCGATCGGTTGCAAGGTTCCAATTTCACTTTGTCCCCAAATCAGGGAAATAAGCACCGTATTGGGCTGAATCGCAGCTTGCAGATCCGCTGGATCAATCCGTCCCGCTGAGTTCACCGGTAACCAAGTCACTTGCCAGCCTTCCCGCTCCAATTGCTTGGCAGGTTCAGAAATAGCGGAATGCTCCACACTGGAAATAATCACATGTTGTGGGTGATAGTATTGCCGAGCTACCCCAAAAATAGCCAGGTTATCGGACTCGGTGCCACCGGACGTGAACACGATCGCCTCCGCAGGTGCATTGACCAAACGAGCCACCTGCATCCGCGCCCGTTCCAGCAGCGTGGCCGATCGATTGCCCCAGGTGTGCAAGCTAGAGGGGTTGCCCCATTGCTCCGCCATCACCTGCTGCATCAGAGAAATCACCTCCGATCGGGGGGGCGTAGTTGCACTATAGTCCAGGTAGATCTGCATGGAAATCGGTCTCCCATTCACGGCCATTTCTATTGTCTGCGGAGATGTCCGGAATTGGCGAATTTTTCTATGATGATATTAGAAGAATAATTGAAGTAACGGCCTGAATCAGGTTCTTAACTCTTGATTTCAGGCAGATTTCGATTCTTTTATCAAGCAATAATCTGCGGATTCCCCCCTAATTCTGGATCGATACTTTCTCATGATGGCTCGAATTCTAATTTTTGCTGGTCTTTCCATACTCCTATTCTCGTTACAATCTCCTGCCTGGGCCGATCTCAATGCCAAGGTTGTTTCCATCGGTGATGGCGACACAATTACCGTTCAACAGGGCAATGCAAAAACAACGGTGCGTCTGGCCTGCATTGATGCAGCGGAAATGAAGCAGGGCAATTGGGGTACACAGTCCAAACGACAATTGCAACGCCTTTTACCGATCGGCCAAACGGTGAGAATCCGAGATGTGGAAAAGGATAAGTACGGTCGGTTAGTCGGTGAAATTTTTGTTGGAAATAAATCGATCAATTTAGAAATGGTGAATGCTGGCGAGGCCGTGGTCTATCGCCAATATCTGAGTGCCTGTCCCGATAACCAGCGCCAATACCTGAATGCGGAACGTTGGGCCAAGGCCGAAAAACGAGGATTCTGGAATCAGGCCAATCCGGTCATGCCCTGGGATTTCCGCCATGGCAAATCGACCACCACACCCAGAACTCAGCCCCAACAGCAATTTCCAGCCTGTGTGAGGTCGGATTGTGATTGTAAGGATTTCTCCAGCCGTGAGGAAGCTGAAGCGGTATTTCGCGCCTTTCCGGGTGATCCGTTTCGGCTAGATGGCGATCGGGATGGTATTCCCTGCGAGAGTTTGCGCTAAGGCTGAGGAGGGACACATAGAGACGCATTCTTTGTTGTCCCTCCCATTGTGTCCTTCCTGCTAGGAGGATAGATGGGTGGAACCTTGCTCGGTTGGCTGTGCAACTTGTCCAGTCTACTGACTTGGGGCGACTGGCTTCGGTTTGAGCTGCCAAACTTGGTTCCACTCATCCTGAAAAACTAGATGGCCTTGCCAGGGGTAAGTTGCTTCAAACCGATGGCGAAACTGCTCAGAAAGATTCATCATAAAAAGGCTCTGAAATCCCTCTGGAACCCCCCGATCGGGGAATGTGTCACTCACTTTCGGTAAAAGCCAAAAGTGAATTGTGGGATTGAGTAAATAACTCAGAGATACCATGCTGGCCGGATTGTAGATGTCCCCATCAGTAACCACCAAAGGTCGATCGCTGCGATTCAAAATTTCTGCAATCTGTGCATAGTTAGAATTGACCACTTTATTCCACCAAGTATTGGCTTGGCTATAGACCCCACAAGAGCCAACGCCAGCCGCCATTAAACCAATGCACCCAGCGATGACCAGTCCCCGCTTCCATTGCAGAGAAACCGCCCAAGTTTTTAGGAGAAGGTGGGTGCAGCAATAAGCTACAGCTAGTTGAATCCCTACAAAGCAAGGAATCAGATAGCGATTCACCGTGACCCGTTGTCCACCTAGGAGCAGATCAGGCAGTCCCAAAAGGAGAATGGTACCAGCAATCAAGGTTACTACAAATCCCCAAACTGCCTTGGAAGATGTTCGATATAGATCAAAGAGCGAGTATAGCTGAAGACTCAAGAATGGAATTGCACAGATATAAATCCATGGATTATTAAAACCAAAATTAAAATCTATAAAAATACGGCTGAAATTTGCAATAAAGAGTTCTAGGCTAGAAATCCATGGCAATGGAAGACCAATCCAATTCGTTGTCTGATGAAGAGTATCTTTAGAAACAACCATAAAATAGAGCCAAGGCGTGAAGAGTACGCCGACACCGATTAAGCTGACTAGGCAAGCAATGGTTCGATTCCTACCGTCTAGCCATTCTTTCCAATTCAATGGCTTCCAGGTAAGCCGTTGTTTGAATGCAAGTAACTGTTGAAAAGTGAAGGATCGTCCCACGCCACCCGATTGGGAACGGAGCGGTTCTGCATTGCCAGCAACGCAATCGACCCACAGAATATAGAAACAATGGCTGATTGCAATGCCTAAAGTAAAGAGGGATGTGTAGCTCGCAACCAGCATAGAAAGTGCATACAGGCCCCAGCTTTGCCAGGAGGACGATCGGATCGCCTTGAGTAATAACGCACTACTCACCAGAACCAGCGCAGTCCATAGCCCATATTGCCGTGCCTCTTGCGCATAGATGAGGTGGACTGGAGACACCGCAAATACACCGATCGCAACCCAGCCATAGACCGCAGATCCAAAAAGCTCTAAGCAGAGCCAATATAACGCTGGAAAAATCGCCAAACTCAAAAAAGCGGATAACCCACGAATGAAGGCGATCGAGGTTCCACCGAGCTTAGCGCCAGCGTAGATCAGCAGATAGTAGAGCGGTGGATGTTGGGCATCTTCCAGACCTTTGCGAACCAACATATCCTGTAAAGTCAGGGAGGGTGCAAAGTGCTGATAGGTTAATAAATCTTTCGCCTGTACGATTTTTCCGGTAAATAAATCTTTCGTCAGATATCGCCCTGGGTGAGCGGTGATCACGAGAGAGGTATAGACTTCATCGTGCCAATAGACCTTGCGATCGAGGTGTAGAAATCGGAAACAAATGGCCAAGATTAATCCAGCAATCCCAATCCAACGGACTACTTTCAAGAGCCGGGATCGCTGGGGGTTCATACGCTGGGACATCATACAGAGTGAACCTATGGATAGGACCTGTCAGTGAAGGGAACTTGTAAAACTGATCGGGAAACGTGATCAGGAAACGTGATCGGGAACCGTGAGAGTAACTAGCTCAAAGCAGATCTAGATTATCAATTTTTCGGAATCCCCCTTGACAGATTTGAAGAAGCAGATTACACATGTAGTATAGAAATTAGTAGGTTAAGAGGTCGAGCCTTCTATGTTGCGTACTTTCTCCCATACCTTATCAAGCCACCGTAGCCAGCGTCCCAGCCTGGGAAGTTTTGGCGCGATCGTAGGATCGGGGTTGGGGCGACTGTATCGAGTCAGCATAGACCGATTTACCGTAGAGAACCATCCTGCGATCGATTGTCGCAAACCCGGCATGGTGGGCGCGATCGAATCCACGATCGACTCCGCGATCGAATCAACCATTTCCCGTCAAGATTGGGGCGGCGAGGGCCGGCCAAGTCCAAGAACCAATCTGAAAACCTACCGACAATGCGGGGCACGCAGGCGAAAAGCGTGCTGATCAGTTCAAGCTAGTGCGACAAGCCCTAAGCCCCGCTCCTGGAACATGACCAGAGCGGGGCTAATTTTTTAGAGGAGTGTGAGCGATGCAACCGTTACACCGTCCACCCTATCCATCGATCCTCCAGAACACAGTCGTGGTGTTCTCCAAAAACTATCTGCCCCTGAGCCGCATCTCCATCAAACGGGCGATCGCGCTCCTCGTCACCGGACAGGCAGAACCCGTGGATTTCACAACCAACCAATGCTTTGAGGTTCACTCTCCCAACTTAATTCTCCAAGTCCCTGAGCACATTCGTCTCACCTTTGGTAATCCAGAGCGGCATTGGAAAGTTCCCCCGGTCAATCGGCGTGGCGTACTACAACGAGATCATCACACCTGCCAATACTGCGGTAGCAAAAAGAAACTCACGCTAGACCACGTTATTCCCCGATCGAAGGGTGGCCAACACAGTTGGGACAACGTCGTTGCAGCTTGCGAGCAATGCAACGGCCAAAAGGGCGACAAACTTCTACACGAAACTGGCATGAAGTTACGCAATCGACCTAAAGCCCCGGTGCATCCAGCAGTCCTGTTCGCAGACCAATTTTGGAAGAATCAATCGGATTAAATTCCAGGAGGAACGGCCCGATCGGTCAATGAATTTAACAAACAATGCTACAAAAATTTTGAGCATCAATTTGAGCGTCAATTTGAGCGTCAATTTGAGCGTCAATGCAAGAGATGCATGGAATACAGTCTTGAAGTGATTTGTAAGAAATTGATTGTAGCAAAGTTTTTCATCCATTGCCGATCGCCGTCTCCTCCCAACGCTAAGGAGAAGACCCATGCTGAAACTAACCTACACTGACGTTGGATTAACCTTAGAGCGGTTGGCGGGTGCGCTGGAAACGGTGGTTGCTCAGCGCGTCATCCTAGCTATGCGAGTGGGACAAACCATATCGGTAGAACCCAGTCGGGCTGCGTTTCTCGTCCCGATCGATCACCCTTGCTTTAACCATCTGGTGCAAGCCATTCATGCAGTGCAAGGTCAAGGGATCAGCCTCTGTGTCGTAGATGATGATTTTGCGGAAGTTAGCTTACAAGGATTCTGGTTAGCAGCAACCCGCGAAGCCCACGAAGGGATGTTTATCTGCACCTTGGCCGATCGGGTCGAGTTTTTCATTCACAAACTTTGGCAAGCCGACCCTCACAACATCTCGTCGATCGCTCAATAGAAATAATGACGTGATCGTTATTACTGGAGTAGACCCAAGGTATATCCGGTAGAGATTTGCTACTACTCGATTTCTTAAACATCGATCGAGGATTGAATTGTTCGTCAAATTAACTCTATTGGGGATGTGAATTACCACATCTCCAGTAGATTATGCTGCCAATTCTGGAAATTCAAGAATGCGTTTTCAGTAAATGCTGAAGTTCTGATTTCAGCAGGGAATGGCACGATTGACTTGTAGTATACCGATCGCAGTCGAAGGGGCGTTTATTTTGAGCAGGTCAAGGCTATTTAGATCACCTGAAAAGCTTTCACAATCAGCAATTTGATTAACTCTCAAAAAAACTCGAAAAAAAATTCCAAAACCCCTTGACACTTCCGAAAAGTACAATGTAGTATATGTAGTATCAGGAAAGCGAAAAGGAGCCAACACAATGAAACGCTCAACCGCAGTCCTTCCATTCAACCCCACTCCTGGACAAGCGTCTTCTACCTTGTCCCCTGAGCAACCGCTAGCCTCTAGTCAACCACGCAGGTACGCAGGTGCTCAACCCATCGAGCAGGGGTTTCAAAAATCAAAACGGTTGAACCAAGAAAAAACAGCAGAAGCCTTTCGGCGAGTAGGAACCCTCTATACGCTGGAACGACATTGCTTCTTCTAGAGAACTGAACCGCGCGATCGTATTGCGCAATCCATCTTTTAAATTTTTCCAACACTCACTTGAACCTTGAAAACTCAATAAATTTAAATGCCACAATTTCTGAAGTGTGAACGATGAAGGCTGAAGTCGGAACTGACAAGTCCATTCAAACTTCTTGATTCCTTCTCGTTCATACTTTCTCTGGGGATGTAGCTTAGCGGCTAAAGCGCTTGTCTGTCGAACAAGAGATCGCGGGTTCGAATCCCGTCTTCCTCGCCTTGAGTCCAAAACGGTGTTGTTTTGCGTGTCTCGTTGCAACACCTAGACTCTCCCAGCCTCGTGGACGACTAGAAAAGTCGCGCTGATTCTCAGTCAGTGAGAAGCGGGTGCAACTCCCGTCGGGGCTCCCAATCCTATCCAGGTAGCCAAGTAGTAAGGCGATGGTCTGCAAAACCATTCATCGTGGGTGCAATTCCCACTCTGGATTCCAATGCAGTGTAGCTCAATAGCGGAGCAGCAAGCTCATAACTTGATGGGTGTGGGTGCAATTCCCACCACTGCGACCAAACCGGAATCGCGTAATGGTCTAAGCGCGTCGGTCTCCAAAACCGAAAGTCTGGGTTCGAATCCTAGTTCCGGTGTGGGCTGTATAGCCCTACAAAAAGTGGCTCCGTGCCCTAAATCAAGAAGCCTACAAACTGGTAACAATTGATCTGAAAAATCAATGAGTTGGTTCGAATCCAACAGCCTCCACTAAATTGATTCCTACAACGTTAGTTCAATGGATTCATCGGACAGGGAGGCTGAAAAAAAACAGCTTCTTAAACTTGCACGGAGCCTCCAACCTGGTGCTGTAGACAAATTGGTAAAGTCACAGGGCTTTCAATCCTGAGTTTGCGGGTTCGATCCCCGTCAGCACTGCCAAATTTTTTATCTGGGTCAGTATCCAAGCCTGGTTGAAGGAAACCGTCTGTAAAACGGATGCTCATTGCCGCGTAGGTACCCTACGGGAAGCAAGCTACAAATCCTACCTGACCTATCGATGATGGCATTCATCGAAATATGGAGAGATGGCCGAGCGGCTTAAGGCACCTTCCTGCTAAGAAGACGTGGGTTTTATCAATCCACCGAGGGTTCAAATCCCTCTCTCTCCGCCTTGAGAATGTGGTGTAGTTGGATAACACGTTGGTCTACGAAACCAAAGACCGTAGGTTCAAGCCCTACCATTCTCGTTGTTAGAAATGTTGCTCCTTGCATTTCTAACATTATTTCCCCCGGTAGCTCAGTTGGTAGTAGCGCCTGTCTGAAGAACAGGAAGTCGTCGGATCGAGACCGACCTGGGGGGCTGGGTTGTTAAAACTCATTTATTGCCTTGTAGCTCAATGGTGGAGCGAGCGGCTGTTAACCGCGCGGTTGTGGGTTCGAGTCCCACCGAGGCAGCCTATTGGGGTATGGCTTAATGGCAAAGCACTCGGCTGATAACCGAGCGATCGTTGGTTCGATTCCAACTACCCCAACCATTCCTTGCCGGATCGACTAATGGCAGGTCGCAGTGCTCTGAACACTGAAATGTAGGTTCGACCCCTACTCTGGCAACCAAATAGCCTTGTGGTGTAATGGAAACATCCTTCGCTTTGAACGAAGAGAACTAGGTTCGATACCTGGCGAGGCTGTCGGGAGGATAGACGCTTGTAGAGAGACACAACACTAGCCTCCTGGTTAATTTGCCCTTGTGACGGAACAGAATACGTACTGCGCTTAGAACGCAGGTTTTGCAGGTGCAAGTCCTGTCAAGGGTACTGGGTCATTGACCCCAATTAAAGCTCCTGTGGCGAAACGGAAAACGCAGCTAGCTCAAACCTAGTGTAATTGTGAGTTCGACTCTCACCAGGAGTATGGGAAGTGTGGGTACAGTTCATCGCGCGATCGTACTTCCCTGCAAACTCTCGTAGCCCAATGGGTAGAGGCGGCTGTTTTAGAAACAGTCTACGTATCGGTTCAAGTCCGATCGAGAGTCCCTAAATCCGGGTGTGGTGTAGCTTGGTTTGCACTCCTGTTTTGGGAACAGGCAGTCGCAGGTTCAAATCCTGCCACTCGGATCTTGCCCTTGTGACGGAACGGTATACGTCCTGTGGTCAGAACGCAGGTTTTGTGGGTTCAAATCCCACCAAGGGTACTGGGATGAATTTCCCAAATGGTGATTCCCCAAGCAATGCTCCTGTGGCGGAACGGTATACGCACTAGGTCGAGAACTTAGAGTTTATGGGTTCAAATCCCATCAGGAGTACCAAACCTGAGTCGTTGGCAGAGCGGTTATGCAACCGGCTTTTAACCGGTATCATCTGGGTTCGACCCCCAGGCGACTCCCCATTTGCCCCTGTAACCCAATTGGTAAGAGGTGCCAAACTTAAAATTTGGATGTTGTGGGTTCGAGTCCCACTAGGGGTATCGCGGAGATAGAGCTACGGTGCGCTCGGCAGTCTCATAAGCTGTCATTTACCAGGTTCAACTCCTGGCTCCGCAACCAATCATGCTGGTGTAGCTCAACTTGGCAGAGCGGCTGTCTTGTAAACAGCGGGTTGCAGGTTCGATTCCTGTCTCCAGCTCCTTCGTTCATATTATTCAGGGTAAAACTATGCTTTCTACTATTGTAATCCTAGGCTTCTTCGCTAGTATTCCAAGTCTTTATATCGTGGTGCTCAATTACTTGTTTGAAAAGCCTTCCTAGAATGACATCGGTTATGTGAAATTCAGTTATTCGCGATCGTGGTGTAACGGCAGCATTAGAGTCTTCCAAACTCATGGTATGGGTTCGAGTCCCTTCGATCGCTTAGCAAATCATTTTGTTTTGCTGCCAATGCGGATGTGGTGTAGCGGCAACATCAAGGCGTGCCAAGTCTTAGTCACGGGTTCAAATCCCGTCTTCCGCTCTCGTCGCCCTGTAGCTCAATGGTGGAGCAGGTGTCTTACAAACACGAGGTTGTAGGTTCAAGTCCTACCGGGGTGACCAAACTTTGGGATTGTAGCTCAATCGGAAGAGCATCGGTCTTCGAAACCGAGGGTTGTAGGTTCGAGTCCTACCAATCTCGCCTCGTGGGAATGTCGCCTAATGGGAAGGGCATCGATCTTCTAAATCGACCTGTGTAGGTTCAAATCCTACCATTCCTGCCAAAACATGGGTCCGTAGCTTAATTGGGAAAGCGTCTACCTTGCAAGTAGGAAGATATCGGTTCAACTCCGATCGGAATCCACCAAACCACATCTAATCCTGGGGCTGTAACTCAATTGGAAGAGTATCTGTTTTGCACACAGAAGGTTAGGGGTTCGAGTCCCCTCAGTTCCACTGTGACTGAATCCGAAGGGGTCGAGGAGCTAGTCTGTGAATCTAGTGTTAGCGAGTTCGAGTCTCGTCAGTCACCCCAAATGGAAGCTACTGCTAAGGGTTTAGCAACCTGTCTCGAAAACAGGAGTGCGATTGCGTCGTAGGGGTTCAACTCCTCTAGCTTCCGCCTTGGAGAGTACGGCCAATGGTTGGCAAATCGTCTTGAAAACGATCGCAGTTCTTAACTTGGGGGTTCAATTCCTCTACTCTCCGCTAGCTATCTCTGCATAAGCCACGGCTGATGGGAGAGATAGTGAATGACGCGAATTCGGTGTATTTAAAAATCTAGTTCGCCCCTTGAAATGTGTGAAGGAGCCACCCATGACGACCCGTCAATTATTTAAATCCAATCAAGCAGGGCATTTCGACTACACCCTGCGGAAGCAGACGGGTGGCCCTGGACAATATGCAAGGGTAATCGGTTATGTCGAAGCTTGCGATGAAAATTTCATCTTTGAAAATCGCATCACTGGTGGCACAATTCCCACGGAATTTATTAAATCCTGTGAGCAAGGCTTCCGAGATGCGACGAGTGCTGGAATTTTGGCTGGTTATCCCGTGGTGGGTGTAAAGGTTGTCCTGACTGGTGGCGATTTCCATCCGAATGACTCCAACGATCGGGCCTTCCGTTTTGCTGCTTGCCAAGCTTTCTATCAAGGCATGAGCACAGCCGATGCGGTTATTATCGAACCGATTATGGATGTCCTGGTAACGGTGCCGAGTAAATTTATTGGCGCGGTACAGGGTGATTTAATCAAGCGACGCGGTATGGTGCAGAACATACAGACAAATGGGAATGACACAGACTTAAATGTGCAGGTGCCATTGTCAGAAATGTTTGGTTATGCCACACAACTACGATCGCTCACTGCCGGACAAGGTAATTTCTCTATGACTCCTAGTAATTACCAACCTGTTCCTGAAACCGTTCAGGCAGCGTTGATTGCCAAGGCATAAACAATGACCTGTTCTGATTATTTTTGTGGAAACTCCGTGCCCTCATTTGTAAAGCTTACATACGTCCCTTAGGAAGGGGTGATTGCAGGTTCGAGTCCTGCCGACGGCATATCCGCCGTCGTGGCCTAATTGGAAAAGGCACCTAGTATCACACAGCTTTGCTAACTTGCACGGAGTTCCCAAATTTTCTGATTGGTGGATTGTGATTTAACGGGCAATACCAAAGGTGCTGGAAGGTGCCGCTGATGGTTGGCAACTGGCTTGGAAAACCAGGGTGGGTTAATGCCCAAGGGTTCGATTCCTTCTCCTTCCGTCACTCCGTACCCTAACGAGTGAAGCTTACATACGTAACCCAAACTGTTGGTTGTAGGTTCGAGTCCTACTTACCCGGCCTGACGGGTAATAGCTCAATTGGTAGAGCAGCAGGAAGTATATTTCGCTTTGCCTAACTTGTACGGAGTTTTCAATATTAGTCACAATAAATACATCGCAATCATCAAGAAAAATAATCATGTAATAACAAGGAGGTGAGAACAATGCCGGATATCTTTGAAGTTGGTGGAAAAGTACGGGATGAATTGCTGGGCTTAAAGAGTAAAGATGCTGATTTCGCATTTGTTCTCACTTCCGCAGAGGCTGAGGGGAAATCGATCGAGCAAGCTTTTGAGTTTATGCGTGATTGGATGCAGTCACAGGGCTTTCAGATTTTTCTGAGTACGCCGGATTGCTTAACGATTCGCGCTAAGTTCTGTAACTCAACCCAAACGGCAGACTTTGTGTTAGCAAGGCGGGAATTAACATACATGCCTGGAACTCGCAGACCCATTGTTGTGCCTGGTTCGTTAGCCGATGATTTGCAACGGCGGGATTTTACGGTGAACGCGATCGCGCGATCGGAACAGGGGGAACTGGTAGACCTATTTGAAGGCCAAAAAGACTTAGCAGATAAGGTTCTACGCACTCCCCTTGATCCAATGGTGACGTTGGCTGATGACCCGTTGCGGGCATTACGCGCAGTACGATTTTCGGTCAAGTTAGGATTTCGCATGGCAACCGATCTCGTGGAGGCTTTGCATAATCCTGAGTTACCGGAGTTGATGGCCGTTGTTAGTACCGATCGAGTACGCGAGGAACTCGCCAAGGCAATGAAAGCTGACACCTGGGCAACCCTCAAGTTGTTGCAGCGGTTACCAGAAGCCTTGGTGCGCGACTGGCTAGAACGACCTGGCATGTGGTTAATGCCAACGGTAAAACAGTAAGTTGTCAACACAGAGTGTATTTCTAAAAACATAGAAATACACTCATTAAATCTTCAATCATCAATACAAATTAAACCTCTCAATACGTTGCATCAATAGTTAAATTTAATTTCGTGCCCTAATCGTAAAAGCCTACATACTCTCATACAACGATCCTAAGGTAGCGACATTCAGGTGACTGAACCAGCGACATATCGCCACATCTCCCGTAGATAAAGCGATCGTGCCCACTGCCCAAACGGTAAGAGCGATCGTCAGTACAACTGCTTTTACAACTTGCACGAACCCAATTTAACCTGATGTCTCTTGCTCAATAATTGCTTTGATTTCTACGGTGGACCCCAAAAACTGGACAGGTAGTTAAGCTCTGAAAACTCAAACTGTGATAGGAGTATTTCATGGGCAATAAACGCAAACAATACAGCGCCGACTTCAAAGCCAAAGTAGCCTTAGCGGC